>CAZNQZ010000334.1:0-1761 GCA_964575245.1 uncultured Lachnobacterium sp.
GTATGGATCAAAATTTTCCCTGACAAGCCGGTATCGACGAAGCCGATTGGCGTTCGTATGGGTAAAGGAAAGGGTACTCCGGAGTATTGGGTAGCCGTAGTAAAGCCGGGCAGAGTCATGTTTGAGATCGCCGGCGTGTCGGAGGAGATTGCCCACGAGGCGCTGCGTCTTGCTACACACAAGTTACCCTGTAAATGTAAAATAGTTTCTCGTGCAGAGTTGGAAGGCGGTGCGGCAAATGAAAACTAGTGCATATATCGAAGATTTGAAGAGTCAGACGGTCGTGGATTTACAGTCTCAGCTCGTAGATGCAAAGAAGGAGCTGTTTAACCTGAGATTCCAGAATGCGACCAACCAGTTGGACAACACAGCCCGGATCAAAGAGGTTCGCCGGAATATCGCGAGAATTCAGACTGTGATCACCGAGAAGGCAAGAGCTGCAGAATAGTCGAGCGGAAAGGAGAATTCGATCGTGGAGGAAAGAAATCTTAGAAAGACACGTGTGGGTGTTGTCGTGAGCGACAAAATGGATAAGACAATCGTTGTGGCAGTGAAAAATAACGAGAGACATCCGCTCTATAATAAGATCGTGAAGAAGACATACAAGTTAAAGGCTCATGACGAGGCGAACGATGCGAAGATGGGCGATACCGTCAGAGTGATGGAGACCAGACCGTTATCCAAGGATAAGAGATGGAGACTTGTCGAGGTCATGGAGAGAGCGAAATAATTATAAGGAGGCTATAAGCATGGTACAGCAGGAAAGCAGACTCAAAGTCGCAGATAACACCGGCGCCAAAGAGTTACTTGTTATCCGCGTTATGGGTGGATCTACCAGAAGATATGCGAATATCGGCGATATCATTGTTGCCACGGTCAAAGATGCAACGCCAGGCGGTGTTGTTAAAAAGGGTGATGTGGTGAAGGCCGTAGTTGTTCGCTCAGTAAAAGGTGCCCGTCGCAAGGATGGCTCTTATATCAAGTTCGATGAGAACGCCGCCGTCATCATCAAAGATGACAAGACCCCGAGAGGAACCCGTATCTTTGGACCGGTTGCCCGCGAGCTGCGCGAGAAACAGTTCATGAAGATCGTTTCTCTGGCTCCGGAAGTATTATAGGAGGACGAAGATGGCTAGTATGAAGATTAAAAAAGGCGATATGGTCAAGGTCATCGCCGGAAAAGATAAAGACAAAGAGGGCAAGGTACTTGCCGTAAACAAGAAGAACAACACGGTGCTGGTTGAGGGCGTCAACATGGTGACCAAGCACGCAAAGCCGAGCATGGCGAACCAGCAGGGCGGCATTCTTCATCAGGAGGCTCCGCTCCAGATATCCAACGTCATGTATCTGCACAAGGGCAAGGCGACCAGGATCGGCTTTAAGATGGACGGAGACAAGAAAGTACGGTTTGCAAAGTCGACCGGAGACATCATCGATTAATTTGGAGAGAGGAGGAGAAGAACATTGACTAGGCTTAGAGAACAGTATGAGAACGAGATCAAAGACGCAATGGTCAAGAAATTTGGATACAAGAACACAATGGAGATTCCGAAACTCGAAAAGATCGTGGTGAACATGGGCGTTGGCGAGGCAAAAGAGAATGCGAAAATCCTTGAGGCGGCAATGAAGGATATGGAGACGATCACCGGTCAGAAGCCGGTGGCGACCAAGGCGAAGAATGCAATTGCAAACTTCAAGATCCGTGAGAATATGCCGATCGGCTGCAAGGTGACGCTGCGCGGCGAGAAAATGTATGAGTTT
>CAZNQZ010000334.1:1771-2663 GCA_964575245.1 uncultured Lachnobacterium sp.
CCCGTGTGCGTGACTTCCGCGGAGTTAACCCGAACGCTTTTGACGGGCGCGGGAATTACTCGCTGGGCATTAAGGAGCAGATCATTTTCCCGGAGATCGAGTACGATAAGGTAGACAAGGTTCGCGGTATGGACGTCATCTTCGTCACTACGGCGAAGACGGACGAGGAGGCCCGTGAGTTACTGTCCTTATTCAACATGCCATTTGCAAAATAATAGGAGGAAATTTCAATGGCTAAGACAAGTATGAAGATCAAGCAGCAGCGCAAACCGAAATTCTCTACCAGAGAGTACACCCGCTGCAGAATTTGTGGACGCCCACATTCAGTTTTAAGAAAATACGGAATCTGTAGAGTATGTTTCCGTGAGTTAGCGTATAAAGGTCAGATCCCAGGAGTGAAGAAGGCATCCTGGTAAAACGAAAAGGAGGAAATATACATCATGATGACAAGTGATCCAATCGCAGATATGCTTACAAGAATTCGTAATGCGAACACTGCTAAGCATGATACCGTAGATATTCCATCTTCTAAGATCAAGGTTGCCATCGCGGACATTCTGCTCGACGAGGGCTTCATCGAGAAGTATGATATCATTGAGGATGGTAACTTTAAGACGATCCGTGTGACATTAAAGTACGGCGCAGATAAAAATGAGAAGATCATTACCGGTATCAAGAGAATTTCCAAGCCGGGTCTTCGCGTGTATGCGGGCAAGGATGAGATCCCGAGCGTGCTCGGAGGTCTGGGAATCGCAATTCTTTCCACCAATCAGGGAGTTGTCACCGACAAGGAAGCCAGAAAGCTCAAAGTCGGCGGAGAAGTATTAGCATTTGTTTGGTAAGATACAATCAGTTTGTAGAATCGTTAAGGAGGTACGGGCATGTCACGTAT
>CAZNQZ010000335.1:0-2655 GCA_964575245.1 uncultured Lachnobacterium sp.
TCTTGTGGCAGAACTCTACGGAAGAAGGATCTCCGCCGTGCTCGCCGCAGATACCGATGTGAAGCTTGTCGTTCACCGGCTTGCCGAGCTTGATCGCCATCTCCATCAGCTTGCCGACACCGTTCTGATCCAGCTTTGCAAAGGGATCGTTCTCAAAGATCTTGGTGTCATAGTAAGCATTCAGGAACTTGCCTGCATCATCGCGGGAGAACCCGAAGGTCATCTGCGTCAGATCGTTTGTTCCGAAGCAGAAGAAGTCTGCTTCCTTTGCGATTTCGTCTGCCGTGAGCGCCGCACGCGGAATCTCGATCATCGTGCCGACCTCGTACTCAAGTTTGACACCTGCCGCTGCGATTTCAGCGTCGGCAGTCTCAACGACTACATTCTTGACAAACTTCAGCTCCTTGACCTCGCCTACCAGCGGGATCATGATCTCCGGCTTCACCTTCCAGTCGGAGTGCTCCTTCTGAACCTCGATGGCCGCGCGGATTACCGCCTTGGTCTGCATCTTGGCGATCTCCGGATAGGTGACGGCCAGACGGCAGCCTCTGTGGCCCATCATCGGGTTGAACTCGTGCAGGCCCGCAATGATATTCTTGATTGTCTCAACCGACTTGCCCTGAGCCTTCGCCAGCTTCTCAATGTCGGCCTCCTCGGTCGGAACGAACTCATGGAGTGGCGGATCAAGGAAACGGATCGTAACCGGGCATCCCTCCAGAGCCTCGTACAGTGCCTTGAAGTCTCCCTGCTGATAGGGAAGAATCTTCTCAAGAGCAGCCTCTCTCTCCTCCACGGTATCGGAGCAGATCATCTCGCGGAATGCCGCGATCCTGCTCTCCTCAAAGAACATGTGCTCGGTACGGCAGAGACCGATTCCCTCTGCGCCCAGCTCCCTCGCCTTCTTCGCGTCCGCCGGAGTGTCGGCGTTGGTGCGGACCTTCAGCTTGCGGTACTTGTCCGCCCAAGCCATTACACGGCCAAATTCACCGGCAATCTTGGCGTCAACCGTAGCGATCTGTCCATCGTAAATATTACCGGTCGTACCGTCGATGGAAATGTAGTCTCCCTCGTGGAACTCCTTACCGGCAAGGGTAAACTTCTTGTTCTCCTCGTCCATCGCGATGTCTCCGCAGCCGGATACACAGCAGGTTCCCATACCGCGGGCAACCACTGCCGCATGGCTGGTCATACCGCCGCGGACCGTCAGAATACCCTGGGATACCTTCATTCCGGTGATGTCCTCCGGAGAGGTCTCCAGACGAACCAGAACCACCTTCTCGCCTCTTGCAGCCCAGGCCTCTGCGTCCTCCGCAGTGAATACGATCTTGCCGCAGGCAGCTCCCGGTGAGGCGCCAAGGCCCTTGCCCATCGGGGTTGCAGCCTTTAAGGCAGCAGCGTCAAACTGCGGATGAAGCAGCGTGTCAAGGTTGCGCGGGTCAATCATGGCAACCGCCTCAGCCTCGGTCTTATGTCCCTCGTCCACCAGATCGCAGGCGATCTTGAGCGCCGCCTGAGCGGTTCTCTTTCCGTTGCGGCACTGCAGCATGTAGAGCTTCTTATTCTCTACGGTGAACTCCATATCCTGCATGTCATGGTAGTGGTTCTCTAAGATATCGCATACCTTGACGAACTCCTCATATGCCTCCGGGAACTCCTGCTCCATCTGGGCGATGGGCATCGGAGTGCGGACACCTGCAACTACGTCCTCGCCCTGAGCGTTCTTTAAGAACTCACCCATGAGCTTCTTCTCGCCGGTTGCCGGATCACGGGTAAAGGCAACGCCGGTGCCGGACTCCTCGTTCAGGTTTCCGAATACCATGGGCATTACGTTGACCGCAGTACCCCAGGAGTACGGGATGTCATTGTCGCGGCGGTATACGTTTGCCCGGGGATTATCCCATGAGCGGAACACCGCCTCAATGGCGAGCTTTAACTGCTCCACCGGATCGGACGGGAAATCGCTGCCGAGCTGCTTTTTGTACTCTGCCTTAAACTGCTCTGCAAGCTCCTTCAGATCCGCGGCTGTCAGGTCTATATCCTGCGTGACGCCCTTCTTCTCCTTCATCTGGTCGATGAGCTGCTCAAAGTATTTCTTGCCCACCTCCATGACGACGTCGGAGAACATCTGGATGAATCTCCTGTAAGAGTCATACACGAATCTCTCAAACTTCGGGTCGGAGTTGCCGGCGATCATCGCGGCAACCACCTCGTCATTGAGTCCGAGGTTTAAGATGGTGTCCATCATACCCGGCATGGAAGCTCTCGCGCCGGAGCGAACGGAAACAAGAAGCGGATTCTTGAGATCGCCGAACTTCTTGCCGTTGATCTCCTCCATCTTCTTCACGCCCTCCATCGCCTGAGCCATGATCTCGTCATTGATCTTACGGCCATCCTCATAATACTGAGTACACGCCTCGGTGGTGATGGTAAAGCCCTGCGGTACCGGAAGGCCGATGCTGGACATCTCCGCAAGGTTGGCGCCCTTGCCGCCGAGAAGGTTGCGCATCGTCATGTCGCCTTCACTGAACATATAGACCCACTTGTTCGCCATTTTTTCAATTCCTCCTGTTTTTTATTAGTTTTGAACGGGAAATCATGGACCTCCCGCACTGGACACAACCGGTGCAGACAAGCCGCACACAATTTATTTTAACA
>CAZNQZ010000336.1:0-2645 GCA_964575245.1 uncultured Lachnobacterium sp.
AAATCGGCAATGCTGTGAATCCCGGCATCCTTTCTCACCAGCAGAACCGCGCCGTAGTCCGTGCTGTTGGAGATGATCTTCACCTCACCGTCTGATTTGGTATTGGCGTTTAAGGCCGGGACAGGCCCGATGTAGCCGAGATCTATTTCCCCGGCAAAAATGGCCTCCGTCTCGGCGGGGCCCGCGTTGAAGGAGGTCCAGGTCACCGTGCAGGTGTCGGCCCACATTTCCTCCAGCGTGCCCTGTGCTTTCATGACCAGTGCCTGTGAGTGCGTGATATTCGGGAAATAGGCGATTCTGACCGCGGTTTTGCCGTCCGCGTCTTCGCTGTTTCCGCAGCCGGAGAGGCCAAAAAGAAGGGCGGCGGTAAGCACTATGGAAATTGCGGCTCGTTTTATCAGGTTTTTTCTCATGGATCGCATATACTCCTTGTTCTTAAATAATAAAATTTTCCCCATAAATGTGCGAAAATATGCAGGCGTTTTGTGATGGCAATGCGGTTGACTTTATTTGGGGAACAAGGTATAATTTACCGTATCTTTAGGGACAATTTTCTTACATAAGAATTTTGCAGATGTACCCTGCGGCGAAAGGAGAAAATCATTGGATCATTTACAGGAATTAGAGGCTGAGGCGATTTTTATCATGCGGGAGGTGGCGGCCGAGTGCGAAAAGCCGGTCATGCTCTACTCGATCGGAAAGGATTCGTCGGTCATGCTCCACATTGCGATGAAGGCATTTTATCCGGAAAAGCCGCCGTTTCCGTTTCTGCATGTGAACACGACCTGGAAGTTTCATGAAATGATAGAGTTCCGAGAGAAAATGGCGGAGAAGCTCGGTATAGAAATCATCGAATACATCAATGAGGACGGGGTGAAAAAGGGCATCAATCCGTTTGATCACGGCAGCGCCTACACGGATATCATGAAGACGCAGGCGCTCAAGCAGGCCCTGGACAAGTACGCCTTTACTGCGGCCTTCGGCGGCGGCAGGAGGGACGAGGAGAAGTCGAGGGCAAAGGAGCGCATTTTCTCCTTCCGCAATTCGGCCCACGCGTGGGACCCGAAAAACCAGAGACCGGAGATGTGGAAGCTGTTTAACACGCAGATCTTCCGGGGTGAGGAGGTCCGGGTGTTCCCGCTCTCCAACTGGACGGAAAAGGATATCTGGGAGTATATCCGCAGGGAAAATATTGAGATACCGTCGCTGTACTTTGCGAAGGAGCGCCCGGTGGTCAGCCGGGACGGAAATCTGATTATGGTGGATGACGACCGGATGAAGCTCCTGCCGGGAGAGAAGGTGGAGATGAAAAAGGTCCGTTTCCGCACCCTCGGCTGCTATCCGCTTACCGGCGCGGTGGAGTCGGACGCGGACACGCTGGACGCGATCATCGAGGAGACGCTGGCCAGTGTGGAGTCCGAGCGGACAAGCCGTGTGATCGATTCGGACGGCGGTGCCGCCAGTATGGAAAAAAGAAAGCGGGAGGGGTATTTCTAGGATGAATAATTTGTTGAAGTTTATTACCTGCGGCAGTGTGGACGACGGAAAATCCACACTGATCGGACATATGCTCTACGACGCGAAGCTGCTCTTTGCGGATCAGGAGAAGGCGCTGCAGATGGATTCCAAAATCGGCTCGGCCAGCGGCGGACTGGACTATTCCCTCCTTTTGGACGGCCTGATGGCGGAGCGGGAGCAGGGCATCACGATCGATGTCGCCTACCGCTATTTTTCCACGGAGAAGCGCAGCTTTATTGTGGCGGACACACCAGGACACGAGGAGTACACGAGAAATATGGCGGTGGGGGCCTCCTTTGCCTCCCTCTCCGTGATCCTTACCGACGCCAGCCAGGGGGTTCTGGTTCAGACCCGCAGGCACGCGCGCATCTGCGCCCTCATGGGTATCCGGCATTTTGTGTTCGCGGTGAACAAGATGGATCTGGTGGGCTTTGACGCCGACCGTTTCCACAGGATTGAGAGAGAGATCAAGGTGCTCATGTCCGAATTTGAGTATGACACCATGAAGATCATTCCGGTGTCGGCGACGAACGGCGACAATGTGACGGAGCGCTCGCCGCGCATGCCGTGGTACAAGGGCGAGTCCCTTCTGGAGTATCTGGAGAGAGTGGAGGTGGATGAGGAGGTGGGGAACACCGGCTTTGTCCTTCCGGTTCAGCGTGTGTGCCGTCCGGATCACACCTTCCGCGGATTCCAGGGGCAGATTGCATCCGGCAGTGTGCGTGTCGGGGATGAAATCACTGCTCTTCCCAGCGGGGAGAAGGCGGCAGTGCTCTCGATCCATGTCGGCGACCGGAAGGCGGAAGAGGCCTCGGTTGGAATGCCTGTCAACCTGCAGCTTGACAGGGAGATAGACATCTCGCGCGGCTGTGTGCTGGAGCGGGATTCCGCCTGCCAGACGGGTACCATGTTTGCGGCGGATCTGCTGTGGATGGATGACGACCGGCTGATGCCGGGGCGCAACTATATGGTGAAAATCGGGACGCAGCTCGTGCCTGCGACCGTGATGAATATCCGTTACCGGATCGACGTGAACACGGGCGCAGAGGTCTCCGCCGAATACATTTTAAAGAACGAGCTCGCGCGCTGCGAGATTTCGGTATCCAGCAGGATTGTGTTCGACCTTT
>CAZNQZ010000337.1:0-2638 GCA_964575245.1 uncultured Lachnobacterium sp.
GGCATCAGCTGGAGTATATCCCGCCGGAGACAGACGCGGAGAAAGGTCTGGCGGAGCTTTGGCAGGAGCTTCTTCATACGGAATGTGTCGGGAAGACGGACGATTTTTTTGAGCTGGGCGGGGACAGCCTGCTGGCGATTTCCATGCTGAGTGAAATTGAGGAGCGTTTCCATGTGAGTATTTCCGTTCGGGAGGTTATGGAGCATTCCGGGCTGGCGGCACTGGCAGAAGTTTTGGAAAAAGCTGGAAAGGAAAAGCCTTCCAGAGGTCGTATAACAGCTCGTCGCGCTGTCTGGTATCCCCTGCTCCCTCAGCAGAAGGCCGTCTATGCGGCCTGCATGAAAGAGCCGGACACGTTGGCCTATAACATGCCCGCGAGGCTTGTGCTGCCAGATACTGTTGACAGGGACAGGCTGAGGGAGAGTATTACAAGAGTGCTGAATCGCCACAGGCTGTTAAAGAGCTGTGTCCGCATGGAGGAGACAGGGCTTTATGGTATTTTCGACGAGGGTGCAAAAATCGAATTTGAGGAATATGAAACAGGGGGAGAGGCGGCTTTTGTGCGGCCCTTTGACTTGGGAAAAGCACCCCTCGTGCGCGTGGGCTTTACGGAGGACGCGCTGCTGTTTGATATGCATCACATCATTGCGGACGGGACATCCGTGAACATTCTTCTGCGCGAAATTGCCACTTTGTACGGGGGCGGTGAACTGCAGGGGCGGGAGGCCGAATACCCGGATTATGCGGAATATTTTTACGGACTGGATATGGGCGGGCATAAAGCTTATTTTCAGGAAACGCTTACATGTGACTGGGAGCCGGTGGCCTTGCCGGAGACAAGGGAGCCGGGGAAGGGCGGCTGCTCCCGACTGTATCAGGTTCCGGAAAACGTGTTTGCAATGGCAAGAAAATATGCCAGAGAGAACGGCCTGACAGACACCATGGTGTTTTTTGGCGCGTATGGGATTTTATTGTCCAAATATACGGGACGGAAAGAAATTTTGAGCAGCATCATCCTGCAGAATCGAACCCATGGGGATACCAGCGGCATGGTCGGTATGTTTGTCAACACCCTGCCGGTCTGCCTGACACTGGAGGAAAAGGCTGAGGCTGAGAGGGCTCTTGGAGACAAGGGCAAAACAGAGCGCAAAGTTGTGGCGTATATGCAGGAAGTGAAGGAGAAACTGCTGGGGCTGTTCCGTTATCAGGAGCTGCCGTTTGAGGATATCTCGGAGGCGGTGGGGATGGCAGACCGTTCCGTGGTCAATACCTCGTTTGTGTATCAGGGCGACGGGGAGAAGGCGCTGTGTTTGGAGGGGCAGCGGCTGACGCCGGAGTTTCTGGATACGCATACGGCAAAATTTGACCTGACCCTTGAGCTGACCCCCATGGAAAACGGCTGCAAGCTCCGGCTGGAATATAACTGGGAGAAATATGACGGGGAGCTGATGGATGCTCTGGCAGAAGGCTATATCTGCATTTTGGGGCAGTTGGAAAAAGAGAAACTGTCGGATGTATCCGTGCTGACAAAAGAGGAGTACCACAGGATTGTGGAGGTCTTCAACAACACTTATGTAGAATACCCGAGGGAGAAGTGCGTCCATGAACTGTTCATGGAACAGGCGGCAAAGACGCCGGAGCGGACGGCGCTGGTGTTTAAGGAGCAGACTTTCACCTACAGGGAGCTTGACGAGATGTCCAATTCGCTGGCGTATTTTCTGCGTGGGAAAGGCATTAAGCCGAATGATGTGGTTACGATTATTGCAAAGAGGAGCTGGCATGTCGTTGTTGCAATGCTGGGGATCTTGAAGGCTGGCGGGGCTTATATGCCGGTTGATCCAAATTTCCCGGAGGATCGAATCGCATCTATTGTCATGATGGCGAAAAGCAAAATAGCTCTGTTGTTTGGCTGTGAAAAAGAGCTGTGCGTGGAGACTATGCGGCTGGAAAATTTTGACTACGCGGGTCATAGTGCTGGCTTGAAAAATGTGAACTGCGCGGAAAATGCGGCATACGTTATTTTCACATCCGGCTCGACAGGGAACCCCAAGGGAGTGACAGTCTGCCATCGCAATGTATGTAATTATGCGAACGACAATGTTTTTAACAGTGTTTGCCATAAAATGATGGAACATAATTGTAGGAGTATTGTGTCCGTAACGAACATCGTGTTTGATATTTTTGTTACGGAGAGTTTATTGCCTTTAGTTAACGGAATGTGCATCTATTTTGCCAGTGAGGAAGAAACGGTTTCACAAAGCAGGCTGAGTCGGTTAATTAGGAAAGGCCGCATAGATGTGCTGCAGACAACTCCGACAAAGATGAGAAGCTATCTGATGGACAAGGGCAACACAGAATATCTGAGGGGTTTGAAGACGGTTATTCTTGGCGGCGAGGCGTTTCCGCATGAATTGTATCAGACCTTGAGAAGCTTAACGGATGCACGTATTTATAACATCTATGGCCCGGCGGAAGCGACGGTCTGGTCAAGCAACGCAGAGGTGACGAACGGCATCACCATCGGTACCCCCATCGCCAACACCCAGATTTACATCCTTGACCGTGACCTTCGCCCTGTTCCCATCGGTGTGCCCGGAGAGCTCTGCATTGCCGGGGAGGGCGTGGGGCTTGGCTATCT
>CAZNQZ010000338.1:0-2635 GCA_964575245.1 uncultured Lachnobacterium sp.
AATTCGTGGTATCATCGGAGGGGCAAAATACCTTTTGACCCCCGAATCATTATATGGAGAAAGTCACTGTGATAAGGAATGATTTCCCGTCATGGGAACAGGCACTGATCTTCCCACCGTGTGAGGTTACAATGGCATGAGCCATGGATAAACCAATGCCATTTCCACCGGTCTCAGAATTGCGGGACGGGTCAGTGCGGTAAAAGCGGTCAAATACATGCCGCAGATTTTCATCGGTGAGCAATGTGGCAGAAGGATTACTAACCTTTAAGATCAGCTTGCGTCCTTGCCGACGAAAACTCAGTAAGATCTGGCTGTCTCTGGGAGAGTATTTGATCGCGTTGTCCAAAAGAATCGATATCAGTTGGGAAATTGCTTTATCGTTTCCACACATGGAGAGCATCGGCTGCACCTGACAGGACAGCTCTTTGTTCTGTACCTGTGCAAGTGTTTGGAAGGGCACGGCCGTATCGTATATAATTTCGGAAACAGGAAATTCAATCATCTGTACAGTATTTTGTGACTCCTCCATTCGTGCAAGATAAACGAGATCATTTGTAAGCCCGGCCAGCCGTTTTGCCTGTTTTTCAATATCTTCAAGACATTCGTTTTCACCCATATCCATTTTCAAAACATCCACATTTGCACTGATGATCGTGAGCGGCGTTTTGATTTCATGCCCGGCATCCGTGATAAACCTTTTTTGCTTTTCATAGCTTTCCGCAACAGGCCGAATGAATTTTCCGGCAAAAAAATAAACTGCGATAGCAGTAACGGCATATCCCAACAGGGACATACAAATACTGAAAGCCGCAAAATCCCGGTAGAGATCGAGCTTTCGTCCGCAATCGAGAAAGGTAATTCGCGTGCGGGTCTTCTCGGAGCTGCTGCAGTACCGATAATTTTCTACAAATCCCCGATCTTTGCCCTCACTTAAAACCTCCTCCGCAAATTCAATTGCCGTATTCTTGTTAATCGCATAGATCCGGCTTGTCTCTGTGTGGATGATTTCTTCATCTTCATTTATCAGGACAGAAAAAAATCTGCTCTCAAATGGAATCTCCGGCGACATGCCGGGGGGAAGCCAGTCGGTCTTTCCTTCTTCAAAGTTTGGAAATACCCCCTGATTCTGTGACAACAGAGAAAGTGTTGCATCCGCCTCCTGTACAACGCTTTTGTAATTGAGTAAATTCATCCCGGTCACAATGACAGCCAACAAGACAAACAGAGCTGTCAGGGCAAGTGCAATAAATTTGATTTTCAGTCTTCTGATCATATCAGCTCCTCCAAAGAATATCCCGCATTTCTGGATGCTTTAATGCAAATATCGGCATGAAGAGCGGATAGTTTCTTGCGGAGATAGGAGATGTACACCCATACAACATTGATCTCCGCCTCGGAGTCATAGCCCCATATCTTTTCCATGAACCGGTCGGAGGAAATAATATGGTGCGGGTTTGACATTAAAAACTCCATCATCTGATATTCCCTGTTAGCAAGCCGAAAATTTCCGTTTGGCGACGACAATTCATAGGTAGACCTGTCCAATGATATATTCCCCATCCGCAGCTTGTTATCTGCCGTCGTTTGATTCCGGGTGATGGAGCGGATACGAGCCAATAGCTCTTTTGTGTCAAAGGGTTTCGCAAGATAATCATTTGCACCGCTGTCCAATCCCAACACCTTATCATCCACCTCCGACTTAGCTGTCAGCATTAGAATCGGCATTTGACTTCCCGCAGAACGTACCCTTTTCAAAACTGTGATTCCATCCATCTTGGGCATCATAATATCGAGCACTGCTACATCATAATTACCGGATTGTAAATACGCCAGCGCATCTTCCCCATCATAAACCGCGTCAACAGAATAGTTATTTTTTTGAAATATTGTAACCAGGACGCGGGACAAAGAGCGTTCATCCTCCGCAAGTAATATTCTCATAGGCACATATTCTCCTTTTCTTTTTCTGATTATACTTTGCGAAGATAAAATATACTTAAAATACGATATCGTAAATGTCTTTTTTAGTTTTCTTTTCAAAATACTCTTTCAATCTAATATTGGAATTCCATTTTTTCTGTGGATATGAGCCGTATCTTCTCTTAACATCACCCATACGCTCTTCTATTTTTAACGGTCCTTCACTCCCGGCCATTGAATCACATAATTGAATCAGCCTGTCATAATCATCCATAACTACACTGGCCAATGTTGTGTTTATCAACTCCAACTCTTCATCAGAGGTATCGAACTTGCCGATATATTCCTCTGTGGATTGATTATTGAATGAGTGCGTCAAACATATTTTTGCGACTTCTTCATACCCCAATTGCATCATGTAGGTATAGCCGTCGGATACATGACCCAAGTGTCTGACACCAAACTTTCTCCCAATATCATGGAGTAAACCCAATATATAAGCTTTTTCAGAATCCATATCATCACATAGTTCAGCGATTGCTTCAGCACAATGTGCGGCAACCCGACTATGATTGCCCCAGGGCCCGGGATTACATGACTCTGCCTCCAGTAACAGGCTTTCTGCTTCTTCTCTTGTGGGCAGCATAAAAACCTCCATTCATATTTTTCATTAAAATGTTTCACAGAATCAGGCTTTTTATAGATGTTTCAC
>CAZNQZ010000339.1:0-2633 GCA_964575245.1 uncultured Lachnobacterium sp.
ATGGATATTGGGTCATTGTGGGAGTGGCAGCGGTGATTTTTGTGTCGGAAATTATTTATTTTAGAAAGAAAAAGTATATATAACTTGTCATGGATACCGGAATTGGGATATAATGGAGAAAAATCTACCAGAGGAAGAGTTGACATTATGACCTATTATGCGGTATTTATGCTGGCGGGATATCTGCTGGGAAGTATTTTGTTTGCGCCGTTATTCGGATGGGTGATCAAAAAGAAGGACATTATCAGGGATACAAAGGACTGGAATCCGGGGACGGCAAACGCGTTTATGGAGGGAGGCTTCGCCTGCGGCGTGCTCACGCTCGTCTGCGATATGGGGAAGGGATTTCTTCCGGTCTTTCTCTGTCTGCATCTGGAACATACCTTTGTGGGCGATTTTCTGTGGAAACCCGCCGAGCTTATGTGGGGAGGGCGCCCGGAGGCGGTTCGCGTGCTGGGGATGGCGCTGGTGCTGCTGGCTCCCGTGCTGGGGCATATTTTTTCGCTGTACCATCACTTTCGCGGCGGCAAGGGAATTGCGGCTACCTTCGGGGTGCTGCTGGGCTATGCGCCGGATTTCTCCCCTGCGCTCCTTCTGGCCTTTTTCTTCGTCCTATTCTCGCTTGTTATCCGCATTTCACCGCATTTTTACCGGACTCTGGGCGCCTATGTGTGCTCGGCGGGAATGGCGTTTGTGTGGGGAAATCATCTGGAGCAGAAGCTTGGAATCCTGTTTATTTCCATACTGGTGTGCGTCCGCATGCATCTGAGCACTGAGGAGCGCCAGAAATGTGATGTGAGGCTGTTATGGATGCACTGATTTTATCCTGCAGTACCGGAGGGGGACACAATTCTGCCGGGGCTGCGCTCAAAGAGGAATTGGAGGCGAGGGGCCATTCCGCCACGATGCTGGACCCCTATGAGCTGGTCAGCCACAGGCTGGCAGAGGAGATCGCGAATCTCTATGTCCGGATGGTGCAGCGCTCGCCAGGGCTTTTCGGCGTGGTATATACGCTGGGGAAGATTGTGCGGCATGTGCCCGGAAAATCTCCGGTGTACTACGCGAATATCTCTGTGGCAAAGCGGCTGCAGGAGTATTTGGAGGAGCACCCGGTGGATGTGATTCTGATGCCGCATCTTTATCCGGCGGAGCTGGTCACCTATTTGAAAAGGCAGAGGTATCCGCTGCCTCTCACCGTGTTTGTCGCGACGGATTATGTGTGTATTCCTTTTACGGAGGAGACGGACTGCGACTACTATGTGGTGCCGGGGGAACGTCAGGTACGCGACTTCACGAAACGCGGAATTCCGAGAGAAAAAATAATGCCCTATGGGATTCCGGTTGCGCGGGCGTTTGACGAGGCGGTCTCTAAAACGGAGGCGAGAGCGCGTCTGGGGCTGGAGACGGATGAGGGCCGGAAATATATTCTGATCACCGGGGGAAGTATCGGCGCGGGGGATCTGGGAAAAAATATCCGCAGCCTGCGGATGCATTTGCGGAAAAAGAAAATTGACGGCACGCTGATTGTTGTCTGCGGAAATAACGAGAGACTTTACCGCAGGCTGGAGCGGCGGTATGTCAGGCGGTCTATATGGGGAAAGTGGGACAGGAAACCGAGAGAAAACGGAATGCTTCTCCTGCGAAAAACCAGACAGATGGCGCTGTATATGCGCGCCTGTGATATCTTTATCTCCAAGCCGGGCGGACTTTCGTCCACGGAGGCGGCGGTCGCGAATGTGCCCTTCATTCAAATGCGCCCGATTCCCGGCTGTGAGACATACAATATGCGATTTTTCAGAAAAAACGGCATGAGCATCGGGGTGAAGCATCCGCGGCTGGCCCTTGCCCATGCGGTGAGCCGCCTCTGGAATGAGGAGAATGCTGCCCGCATGCAGCTGAGGCAGCGCGAGGGGATTCCGGGGGATGCCAGAGTGCGGATCTGCGACTGGATTGAAAACAGGCTTTGCCTACATCGTGATATTGATCCGTAACCCTTTGCCGGTCACCTGCCCGTAAATGTTGTTCTGGACGGAGGCGTTCAGCTTTTTGGAAATGTTCAACACGGTTTTGGTAAAGCCGTTCTTTGGGGAAAAGACCTTGCGCACCTTGGAGGTGTCCGCCATTTTGAGCAGCTCGTCGTTGATGGAGAGGGAGCCGTCCTTCTCCACCGTGATGCCGATATCCTCCAGATCTTCCGCATTCTTTTTGCTCAGGGTTTTGAGCTGCCGCAGATAGTGCTCGGTGTCGTCGTCTGCGGTATCCCTGCTGGTCTCTAAGGCATTGTTGTAAGTTTTCACAAACGCCTCAATCGACGAGCGCGTGGTGTCGTCGATGTCGGTGTCCTTGTCCGTCTGGCTGCCGTAATCATTTTGCATTAATCTGTGGGCGGCGCGGGAGAGCGCGCGGCTGTCCTCATAGGAGAGCTCTAACTTGGAATAGTTGTTCCGGTCATTGCGCTTGATCGCGTTGCGGTTCTCTTTATAGAAATTTCTCATGAAAAAATCGGTGTTCAGCGTCAGCGCGCTGGATATTTTTAATGCCATAACACTTTCCTCCGTGGCCTGTGTTGACGTTTTGATATTCCTTTATGCTTTTATCGGCATTTTTCCTTTACTTATTAACTAAAAAGAAGT
>CAZNQZ010000340.1:0-2628 GCA_964575245.1 uncultured Lachnobacterium sp.
ACACTTCTTTGACTCCTGATATGTTGAATTCTGCTTCTTTGTTGTATTATATGATAAGAGGGATAAATGCCGGAAAAAAATTATGGCTTAATGACCTGTACATATATGAGGATACGGCGTATTATTGAGGAAAGGGGTATTATGGGCAGTGAATACCAGCATATCAGGCATGAATTTGCACCGGTTTGCGATAAAAACTCCCGCATTCTGGTGCTGGGGACGCTCCCTTCCGTGAAGTCAAGGGAAAACCGTTTTTATTACGGACATCCGCAGAACCGCTTCTGGAAGGTACTGGCGCTGGTGTGCCATGAGGCGCTTCCGGTGACCATTGAGGAAAAGACTTCTTTTCTGCTCAGGAACGGGATTGCGGTCTGGGATGTCATCGAGGAGTGTGATATTATTGCATCCAGTGACAGCTCTATACGGAATGTCGTCCCTGCAGATATTCCGCGCCTGCTCAGAGAGTCGCCAATTGAGCGCATCTGTGCAAACGGGGGAACCGCTCACCGGCTTTACATGAAATATATTTATCCCGACACAAAGCGGGAAATTGTCGGGCTCCCCTCCACGAGCCCGGCGAACGCTGCATTTAGTGTAGAACGGCTGGTGGAGATCTGGGGCAGGGAGTTTGCCGGATTGCCTTGAGGATGGGTCTGAAATGAAGGAAATATTTGTATGGATTTTAGTATCGTTACAGAAAAACAGGATGTGATAAGGAGGAAAGATATCATGGAAAGAAAAGTAAACGTTATAGCAGGAAATTGTCCGCAGAACCATTCCTGCCCGTCCGTCAAGGTTTGTCCGGCAGGGGCACTGGTGCAGGAGGGTTTTGCCGCACCGACAGTTGATGTCGAGAAGTGCGTCGGATGCGGAAAATGCGCAAATCTTTGCCCCAGAAAGGCGTTGGTGATGGGGTAAATACATACTCTCAATGGTACATAACAAACGCGCGGTCAGACCGCCGTTGGAGGTATTTTCTTATCCGCATTCAGAATATGGTTGATCAGCCAGCCAAGCAGAAACTCAAGCAATTCCTGCAGGTATTCCTGCGGGTCATTTTCGATCCGGTCCAGGTCAATCGTTTCCAGCCGTTCTACAAAGGCCTCGTGGGCGCGTTTTTGCGCGGCGAGGCCCTCGTAGCCGATGCTCTCCATATATTCCTCCTCGTCGCGGAAATGCTCGACGGTGTAGCTCTTCAATTCATTTAAAATATCCATAATCCGGTCATAGCCAGAAGAGAAATCGTAGGATTTTATCAATTGGCTGGCCTTGCCGACAATACGGAAAAGCTCCTCGTGCTCTTTATCAATCAGTTCGATTCCGATCAGATATTCCTCTGTAAATTCACAGGGATTTTCCCGGAGCATCCACTCCTCCAGCGGGGGGAGCTTTCCGATCATCATATCGCTGCTCAGGATATGGCGGTACAGCCATTTGGCAAGGAAGCTGACGAGCTCGGAGAGAACCTGTCTTTGGTCATCAACCTCGTCGATATTGGCCAGATCGAACATCAGCACCTTCTCGCGGAAAAAGGCATGCTGGGAGCGCTGGAGGATCAGCTCGGGGTCGCGCAGCTGTTCCATATAGGCCTCCTCATGTGCAAAATGCTGCTCCGCGTAGTTGTCGAGCTCCGCGATCATGTCCTTGACCTGTTCGTAGTAATCGTCGCGATAGTCCGTGGCAACAAGGTTCTGCGCCTGATTCAGCAGCTCAAACAGATATCTGTGCTCGTCATCAATCTGGTCAATGCCTATTTTGCAGTCGTCCGTAAATTCAAACATCTTTAACCGTCCTTTCCGGAAATGGGTTGGGTGTTGCCGCGCTTCTAAATGCAATCTTCTAAAAACCTCTCTTGCGATAACTAAAGTATATCATATTTTAATTGTTAAGATATACTTAATTTGAAAATATACCTTGACAGATGAGGTATATTGATATAGACTATACATCACAGAAAGAGAAAGGGGGAGTGCAGATGTCCATTACGTCAGACATTCTCAGAGGCCATACGGAGGCGATCATTCTGTCCCATCTGCTGGAGCAGGACAGCTATGGCTACCAGATCAATAAGGATATCATGAAAAAGACGGACAATCGGTATGAGCTGAAAGAGGCCACGCTTTACTCCGCATTTCGCAGGCTGGAGCAGGCGGGTTATATCAGGACCTACTGGGGTGACGAGGCCGTGGGAGCCAGACGGCGCTACTATGCGATTACCGGCGAGGGCAGGGAGGCATATGTGGTGTATAAGCAGGAGTGGCAGGAAGCCAGGGAAATGATCGACAAATTACTCAAATAAGCGGAGAGGAGACGAGGTTGAAAATGGAAGAGAAAATCAGGCAGCATTTTAACGAACTTTTTGCGGAGACGCCCAAGACGCGCCGGACACTGGAGCTCAAGCAGGAAATGCTCCAAAACGCGCTGGATAAGTATCAGGATCTGAGGGCGGAGGGCTATGCCGAGGAGGACGCATATGAGAATGTGGTCAATTCCATCGGCGATGTCAGCGGGCTTTTGACGGAAATGGAAGAGGCGGATTATCTGAACCTGCCGGAGAAGGACCGGAAGAAGCGGGCGATGCTCAAGGCTGTTTCGGTGGGCATATATATTTTTGCCGGCGTCGTATTC
>CAZNQZ010000341.1:0-1318 GCA_964575245.1 uncultured Lachnobacterium sp.
AACATTTCCGGCAGTGCCGGATGCGGGCCGCGCGGCGAGCAGGGGCGATAAATCTCCCCTGCCCGATTTAATGGAGGAGAAAACCATGGCGGAACCTGCAGGTTGGAAACAGATGATAAAAAACGGGTCGTTTCTCTCAGTGACGGCGTTTGGTGTGCTCACTTTTGCCCTGATTATGACGGGCGTGTTCGCCCTTCACACTCCGGTGGTGCCGATGTGCGTGCTGGCGATGCTGGAGGCGGGGATTGCGGTGATGCTGCACCGGGCGGAGCTCTGGCTGCACGGTGTACTGATTCTCGCACAGCTTTTGATCGCAGCCTTTGCAGATCGGCTTTTGCTGGCCGTCCTCTGCGCGGTCGTGTATGCTTTGGCTACGATGGCTCTTCAGGTGCTCGGGAAGGATGAGTGAAAATTATCAGTCGGTTATGGAGGCACTGATTGCGGAGGCGGACGCTGCGGGCACTGTGCAGACTCTTTTGCTGCACAGCTGCTGCGGCCCCTGCAGTACCTATTGCATCCGCTGTCTCGCCGATCACTTTTCCGTGACCGTGTTCTACTACAATCCCAATATCTATCCCCCGGTGGAATATCATATGCGCGCGGCGGAGCAGGAGCGCTTTGTCCGCGAGTATCCGACCCGGTATCCCCTCTCCTTTGTGGAGGGAGCTTACGACTGCGGGCGCTTTTATGAGATGGCCCGGGGGCTGGAGGATGTGCCGGAGGGCGGACAGCGGTGCTTTTTGTGCTATGAGCTCCGTCTGCGCGCGGCGGCGGAGTACGCGAGGCGGGAGGGCTTTGACTTTTTTACGACGACGCTCTCCGTCAGCCCGCTCAAGAATGCACAAAGGCTTAATGAGATCGGGAGCGCACTGCAGGAGGAGTACGGCGTCCGTTATTTATTTTCCGATTTTAAAAAGAAGGACGGCTACCGGCAGTCCACCGAGATTGCCAAAGCCTATCAGATGTACCGGCAGTATTACTGTGGCTGTGAATTCTCGAAGAGGGACAGAGACAGGCAGATTGCCGAAAGATCAGGAGAAGGAGGAGAGGCCGATGGCTCAGTTGTGGGGCGGCCGTTTCACGAAGGAGACGGATCAGCTGGTATACAATTTTAACGCGTCGATTTCCTACGACAGGCGGTTTTACAGGCAGGATATTGAGGGTTCGATTGCACATGTGCGCATGCTTGCAAAGCAGCAGATCCTGACAGGGGCTGAGGCGGAGGATATTGAGCGTGCGCTGAGGGAGATCCTTGCGGATGTCGAGGGCGGCAGGCTGGAAATTACGGAGGAGTATGAGGACATTCACAGCTTTGTGG
>CAZNQZ010000341.1:1328-1993 GCA_964575245.1 uncultured Lachnobacterium sp.
GTGCTTAAAGAACCTGCTCGCTGTGCTGCTTCGGATTATGAAGGAGCACACGAAGACCATTATGCCCGGCTTTACTCATCTGCAGAAGGCCCAGCCCATCACATTGTCACACCACATGGGTGCCTATTTCGAGATGTTTCGGCGGGACCGGATGCGCCTGCACGATATCTACGAGCGCATGAATTACTGTCCGCTGGGCTCCGGCGCGCTGGCGGGCACCACCTATCCGCTGGATAGGGAGTACACGGCGCAGCTCATGAATTTTTACGGGCCGACGGCAAACAGCATGGACGGGGTTTCGGATCGGGATTATCTGATCGAATTTCTGGCGGCGCTTTCCATGATTATGATGCACCTGAGCCGTTTTTCGGAGGAGATCATCATCTGGAATTCCAACGAATACCGCTTTGTGGAGATTGACGACGCGTACAGCACGGGGAGTTCCATTATGCCCCAGAAGAAAAATCCGGACATCGCGGAGCTGGTGCGGGGCAAGACGGGGAGGGTGTATGCTGCCCTGCTGTCGCTGCTCACTGTGATGAAGGGTCTTCCCCTGGCCTACAACAAGGATATGCAGGAGGACAAGGAGCTCTCCTTTGACGCGATGGACACGGCGAAAAGCTGTATTACGCTGTTTACGGGAATGCTGGACACGATTGTTTTTC
>CAZNQZ010000341.1:2003-2619 GCA_964575245.1 uncultured Lachnobacterium sp.
GGCGGATTATCTGGTAAAGCACGGTGTTCCGTTTCGCGATGCGCACGGAATCATCGGGCAGATAGTGCTCTCCTGTATTGAGAAAAATATCGCAATTGACGATATGAGTTTAGAGGAGCTGCAGAGCTTTTCTCCGGTGTTTGCGGAGGATGTATTCGATGCCATCTCGATGGAGACCTGCGTGGATACGCGCTGTACGGTTGGCGCGCCGTCCGCGGAGTCGATGGAGCGGGAAATTGCGGCGGCCGAGGCGTATTTAAACCAATTTTGAAAGGAGTGTTGACTGATGAGTGAAAAATTAAAGGTGGGTATTCTTGGCGGAACCGGTATGGTGGGACAGAGATTTATCTCTCTTTTGGAGAATCATCCGTGGTTTGATGTGACGACAATTGCTGCGAGCCCAAGAAGTGCGGGGAAGACCTATGCGGAGGCGGTGGGAGACCGCTGGAAGATGGAGACCCCGATGCCTGAGGCGGTAAAGAATATTGTGGTGAAGAACGTGAACGAGGTGGAGCATGTGGCAGCCGAGGTCGATTTCGTTTTCTCCGCGGTGGATATGAACAAGGATGAAATCAAGAAGATCGAGGAGGAGTACGCGAAGACGGAGACTCCTGTG
>CAZNQZ010000342.1:0-2614 GCA_964575245.1 uncultured Lachnobacterium sp.
CTTACATGCAAGCATGACGAATCTGCCTGCAAAAACTTATCGGCTGTGAATAGTAACAGATTTTTGCAGGATGTGAAATGCGGGGAGGGTGTGAGGTCGTGCAAACGTGGAAAATATGTATAGACCAACCGTTTATGAATTGCAGGTTTGTCTATCCGATTCAACAGCGAAAGGTTCGCGCATTGATTGAGGAATTGAGTAAAAGCGTCTTTGGGTCGAGCGTGTCCGACCGATGTCATGCAGATAGCGATGTTGACCTGTATGTCCGATTAAAGCAGGATCAGGCGAATTTGATCACATGCTATTTTGATTTTGCATATGACCTGTGGACTAATTTTACGATTGACGATCGGATGAAGGAAGAGATAAGGAAAGGAGGTGTTGCCGTATATGAGCAAAACACTGCTTGATAAAGCGAAAACAAATTATCATACATGTAATATTATTTTGGAGAGAGCGACTGATGATGAGGAGCTTTTAAATATTGTAGGATATCATTTGCAGCAGGCTGTAGAGCTGGCGATAAAATATCTGCTGGAGAGAAATGGTGTGGAGTATCCTAAAGTACATGATATTGGACAGCTTTTTAATTTGGCAAGGGATCACAATATTGTTTTGGACGATAGCGATGACTATATAGAGGATCATGCAGATATGTTTACGACATGGGAGGTTAAGACAAGATATATTCTGAATTATTCACTTGACCTTCAGCACATTCAAAAAGCAATGCCGCATGTGGGAGCTTTCCTTGACTTTGTATGTGAGCAGGAGCAGTTACAGGAATCCGCGTTGCCGGAGATGGCAGAAATAGATCTGTGGTAATGCAGGAAAATTGCGGTGTAACGGACAAAAGGGGAGGGGGATTCGTATGAATAAGGTCTACAATAAGCTGATGCAGTGTCTGGGGAGCGTGCGCAGGCAGACCGGCTTCGTGCCGGAGCTTGCGCTGGTACTGGGCTCCGGGCTTGGGGACTACGCGGAGACGATGCGGGTGGAGTCGATGCTGGATTACCGCGCGATTGAGGGCTTTCCGGTATCTACCGTGCAGGGGCATGCCGGTCGGTTTATCTTCGGGTATGTCGGAGATGTGAAAGTGGTCTGTATGCAGGGGAGAGTCCACTATTACGAGGGCTATCCGATGGAGGACGTGGTTCTCCCGGTACGTCTCATGCATCTGATGGGCGCAAAGACATTGATTTTGACCAACGCGGCGGGCGGTATCCTGCAGGGGATGCACGCCGGGGATCTGATGCTGATCACGGGACAGATCGCCAGCTTTGTGCCGTCGCCGCTGATCGGCGCAAATCTGGATGAGCTGGGGCCGAGGTTTCCGGACATGAGCGAGATCTATGACCGCGAGCTGATACTGATTGCGAGAAAATGCGCCGCGGAGCTCTCGATTGATTTAAAGGAGGGCACTTATCTGCAGTTTACCGGGCCGGCCTACGAATCGCCGCAGGAGGTCGCCATGGCGCGCCTTTTGGGCGCGGGCGCAGTCGGCATGAGCACGGCCTGCGAGGCTGTGGCGGCGAACCATATGGGCATGAGGATTGTGGGGATTTCCTGCATTTCCAACCTCGCCTGCGGAATCTCTCCGACGCCTTTGTCCCACAAGGAGGTGCAGAGGGCGGCAGACCACGCGGCACCGAAATTTCAGGCGCTGGTTACGCGCATGATCGAGCAGATCGGAAGTATGGAAGGGAATAGACAATGAGAGTGATTTTTCTGCATCACAGCTGTTTTTTGGTGGAGCTTGGGGAGCGGGTGCTGATCTTTGACTATTTCGCGGGGGACCGGGTGAACGGATACTCTTTTGGGGGAAAACTGCCGGATTATGCAAAGGATACAAGGATCTGTATGTTTGCCAGCCACAGCCATCAGGATCACTACGATCTGGACATATTGCGCATGGCCGAGCGGTATCCGAACATCCGCTATGTTTTTTCCAAGGATATCCGCATCAGCCCGAACTTTTTAAAAAAGCACGGAATTGATCCGAAGGTGCGGGAGCGTGTGACTTTTGTGACGGGCGGAAAAACCTGCTGTGTGGACGGGATGGAAATCCGCGCGCTGGCCTCGACCGACGCCGGCGTCGCATACTACGTCACGGCGGACGGCGTGCATATCTTTCATGCGGGGGATTTGAGCGACTGGCGCATCGAGGGGGCGGGGGATCTTGTCAACGGAAAAATTCAGAGAACCTATCGGCATGAGATCAACCGGCTCTCGGATCAGCCGATCGATCTGGCGTTTATTCCGGCCGACCCAAGGCTTGGGCAGCACCAGTTTCTGGGGCTGGACTATTTCCTCAAACACACGGATGCGGCGCATGTGTTCCCGATGCATATGTGGCAGGATTACTCCGGTATCGCCGCTTACAGAAAGCGAATTTCCAACTCCGGCATGGCGGAGCGCATCGTGGAGATTTCCGGAGAAAATCAGGAATTTATACTTGGTTGAACTTGAAAAAATGCTTGCCCCCTGCCAGCGGATGTGCTATAGTAACTATTGAAAGGGAAAGCCATAGAAGCGGCTCTACCCCAGTTAGTGTTTTTTACCTATTTTTTTGAATAGGTATGCCGTCACTATGGCTGTAGTGGCGGCTACTTCT
>CAZNQZ010000343.1:0-1638 GCA_964575245.1 uncultured Lachnobacterium sp.
ACACCACTGCTCAGCTCATTGCGCAGACGGTTCTGCAGAACCTGCCCGTGATCGCCGCGGGCGCGGTGATCGGGGGGCTGGCGGGCAGCCGTCTCATGGGGACAGTCATCGTCCTGTGTCTGTCCACCGTCGGAATCACGAGGTGCAGCTTCGTTGTTTCGGGGCACTGGGTCTTTTTGACCGTAATCGGCATCGTGGGCGTGGCGCTGGCGGTCTCCTTCCTGTCCGCTCTCCGCATCCGTAAGATTTTGCCTGTGGAGATGCTGACGGAGGAATGAGGAAAGGAATGTGCCATCATGCGGCAAGGGCGGCTGTCCCGAGGGACGGCTGCCTTTTGTTGTGATTGGCCGTTGCGATCCAGCCGGGCGGGTGGTATAATTTTGATGTTGCTGATATTATCAAGATATTAAAAGAAAGAGACAATAAGAGGCATGCTATATGATTAGGAAAATAGTGAAAAACGATTTAGACGGCTTATTAAGATTGTATATGCAGCTGCATGATAATCCCATGCCGGAAAAAACGTCTGAACTTATGCAGGTTTGGGATGATATTTTTCAGGATAAACATCATCATGTGATTGTTGCTGAAGAAAATGGGGAAATCGTATCTTCCTGTGTCTGCGTCATCATTCCCAATATGACTCACAACCAGCAGCCGTATGCTTTTATTGAAAATGTGATAACGGATGAGAAGTTCAGAAAAAGAGGACTGGCAACGCAGTGCTTAGATTACGCAAAAGAGATTGCCATAAAGGAAAACTGTTATAAAATGATGCTGCTCACAGGCTCTAAGAAAGAAAGCACATTGGATTTTTACAGAAAGGCAGGATACAACAGTGACGATAAAACAGCATTTATTCAATGGATATAGCATGGCAAAGGAAGAGCTTTGTCCTGTGATTCTGTGAACTTTTAAAGGCGGTTAAGGAATCCTGAAGCACCAGTGAAAAGTTGATGTGCTTATTTTCGGCAAACGTGTTGAGCCAATATGAAAATTGTCATTGCGATCCAGCCGGGCAGATGGTATAATTTTGATGTTGCTGAAAAGGAGGCATGAGATGACGGATAATATTGAGGTGTTCAGGCAAAACAGTATCAGGATAACGGACGGAAACCGGAGGATATACGTTGACCCGTTTCAGATGCAGGATGCGTTTCATGATGCGGATTTTATTCTGATTACGCACGACCACTATGACCATTTCTCACCGGAAGATATCGGGAAGGCGGCCTGTGATAGGACAATTCTTGTGGCACCGGAGAAGATGGAGCGCAAAGCGCAGGAGGTCGCCGGTATGGTTTCGAGGATCGAGACGGTGAACCCGGGGAGATTTCAGGAGGTTGGCGGGCTGGAATTTGAGACTGTGCCTGCCTACAATGTGATAAAACCATTTCATACGAAGAGTGCGGGATGGGTTGGATATGTTCTGCGGATCGGCGGCAAGCGGATCTATATTGCCGGGGATACGGATGCCACGAAGGAGGTAAAGGCTGTGAAGTGCGATATTGCGCTTATTCCTATCGGAGGAACTTATACGATGGATGCAAAGAAGGCGGCGGAGCTGGTGAATGATATACGCCCCGAAGTTGCGATTCCGGTTCATTACGGCAGTATTGTAGGAAAGCCCTCGGATGG
>CAZNQZ010000343.1:1648-2614 GCA_964575245.1 uncultured Lachnobacterium sp.
CTTGGTGTTATAAACCTGATGATGGAAAATTTAAGGGGCACAAAATATCCGGTGGATATCTGTTATGTGCCGACCGAAGCGAAGCGGAGACAAGGAAAACCTACAACAGATTATAACACAAAACAATTGATTAAAAATATAGCAAAGTGTATTTTTCTTTTACTTGATTTCTATCAATAACCATAATCAGTATAGTAGCAAAAGCTAATACAACAGTGGTAATCAGACTTGCCTCAATACCATATACGCCGCCGTTCCATATAGTTTCACCCACGGATTGCATATTAAAGATAGCTGTAACCGTTTCATCATTTCCGCTCAAATTCAATCCAAGTATACAATACAAAATTGCGTTCCAAAAAGAATGTAAACCGCAGGCAACCCAAATGCTCTTAAAACGGATAGTCAGCAGCGAAAAGATGATTGAAATCAGCGCCAGGTTTGCAGCTCCAATAATACCAATAATTGTGCCGCCGTCAAAGAGAGATGACCAATGCGGAATAATAAATAATATGGTACTTACCGCTATTGCAAACCAAGTCGGTGTCCTTTCTTTGAGCGTATGCAACACAATTCCCCGACAGAGGATTTCTTCGGCTGCTCCCTGAACGATAAAACCGCCGACAAGGAGTAAAATCATCATAATATCGGCATTTCCGAAAAAACCTTGATATTCAATGTTTCCTGTTAAGGTGATTGCAAAGACTGAAACAGCGGGCAGAATTACACCAATAACAGCACCAATAAAATAGTTTCCAAACCGTTTTGTCAGTCCCATTTCCGATAAGGTTTTTTTCTCAATCAGCTTCCAATATAATAACGCTATACCAGATATAACGATATAACCGTAATAAGTAATCAGCGTTATTGTCTGCGTGTCAAACACCTCGCCTACAAGCATATTTTTGCCACATGCAAAATGTAAAAGTATAACAATCCCTTCGGCAACAAACAACCCTAGTATGT
>CAZNQZ010000344.1:0-2603 GCA_964575245.1 uncultured Lachnobacterium sp.
ACTTTAAGATCGTGTCTTTATCATATGACCCCTCAAAGGCAAGCGCGGCAAGGCGCAGTATCTTTGCCGGTGAGGAGCCGAACCGCAGCATGTGGTAAAGGAAAAAGTCGTGGAGCTCGTATGGCCCTACCAGATCCTCCGTCTTCTGTGCGATCTGCCCGTTTTCCGGCGGGAGCAGCTCCGGCGACACCGGCGTATCCAGCACATTTATCAGTGTTTTCTGCAGCGCACTGTCCCCGCAGGTATCCGCGTAATAGCGCACCAGATGGCGCACAAGCGTCTTCGGCACAGAGGCATTGACTCCGTACATCGACATATGATCGCCGTTGTAGGTGGCCCAGCCCAGCGCGAGCTCCGACAGATCCCCGGTTCCGATGACCATGCCGCCCTCCCGGTTGGCGAGATCCATGAGAATCTGTGTCCGTTCCCGGGCCTGCGAGTTCTCGTAGGTCACATCGTGATTGTCCGGATTGTGTCCGATATCCTGAAAGTGAACATTCACCGCATTCTTAATATCCACCTCCACCAGACTCGCCCCAAGGGAGCGGACAAGGCTCAACGCGTTTTCGTAGGTACGGTCCGTGGTTCCAAAGCCCGGCATCGTCACCGCCACAATGCCGCTGTGATCCCGTCCCGAGAGGTCAAACGCCTTCGCGGTCACAAGCAGCGCAAGCGTCGAGTCCAGCCCGCCGGAAATCCCGATCACCGCCGTCCTGCTGCCCGTGTGCACAAGCCGTTTCTTCAGACCAAGGGCCTGTATCATCAAAATCTCATCGCAGCGTTCCCTGCGCCTTTCCTCATCCTTTGGAACAAAGGGCATCGGATCCGGCCTCCCCGTCAGCACAGTCTCCCCGCGCTCCAGATGAAACGGTATCCGCTCATGGCTCTCCTCCGTCAAAAAGGTCGTCATCCTCCGGCGGTCCGCCGCCAGCCGCTCCACGTCGAGCTCCGCGTACAGCGCACCCTCCGCAAAACGGGACTCCCCCCGTATGTGCCCGTTCTCCGAGATAAGATTATGCCCGCCGAACACGACATCCTGCGTGGACTCTCCCGCTCCCGCCGAGGCATAGATATAGCCGCAGACAAGCCGCGCAGACTGACCGCCCACCAGCTCTCTCCGATACCCCGCCTTCCCGGTGATCTCATCGGAGGCGGACAGATTCACAATCACTGTGGCTCCAGCGCACGCATGGCGGATGCTGGGGGGATTCGGCGCCCACAGATCCTCGCAGATCTCCGCGGCGATGGCAAGCTTCGGCACCGAGTCGCAGCAGAAAATCAGATCCGTACCAACCGGCACTTCCCTTCCGTCCGGCAGCGCAATCTCCCCGTCCAGCTCAGCTCCCGGCACAAAATGCCGCAACTCATAAAATTCGTTATAATTTGGAAGGCAGGTCTTGGGCACCAATCCGAGAACCTCTCCCGCCGACACTGCGGCAGCCATATTGTAGAGCTTTCCGTTCACCTCGAGGGGCAGCCCAACGAAAAAGAGCGCGTCAAGCCCGGCGCTCTCCCGCGCGATTTTTAAAAGCTCCTCCTTCGCCGCCGCCAGAAGCGTCTCCTGCAAAAACAGGTCTCCGCAGGTGTAGCCCGTGATACCGAGCTCCGGAAAGACGACCAGCTTTGCCCCTGCGGCAGCCGTATCCCTCATCGCTTCTCTGATTTTCTCTCCGTTGTATGCACAGTCTGCCACCCGCAGCTGCGGGGTGACTGCAGCCACCTTTACAAATCCATCCTTCACGCCCTGATCTCCTTTAACTCATCAATCTCAAATGTATACGCCGTGTTGCAGAACTGACACTTCACCTCAATGCTCTCCCCGTCCTGAATAATCGAATCCAGATCCTTCCTGCTCAGCGTAGACAGTGCGCGGGAGACCTTCTCCTTACTGCAGTCACAGACAAACGCCGCCGGCATCGTATCCGTAAACTCGACGCCGAGCTCACCGAGGATATCCTCTAAGATTCCCTCCGGGCTCAGCCCGCGCTCCAGCATCACCGTGACGGAATCGATCTCCCCGATCCTCTTCTCCAGCTTCCCGATCACCTCGTCGCTGGTATCCGGCATCAGCTGGATGATAAAGCCTCCGGCCTGCCTGACCGTATTGTCCCTGTTCATGAGCACGCCCAGCCCCACCGCCGAGGGAATCTGCTCGGAGGTTGCAAAATAATAAGTCAGATCCTCCGCGATCTCTCCGGTCTGCAGCTGACACTGCCCCACATAGGGTTCCTTTAGGCCGACGTCCTTTATGACACTCAAAATCCCCAGGTCCAGCGCGCCTCCCACATTGAGCTTACCCTGTGCATTCGGCGGCAGGTCAACCACAGGGCTGCGCGCAAAGCCCTTGACGTTCCCTCTGGAATCCGCGGTGACAGTCAGCCCCTTTGCCGGACCGCTGCACTCAATCTGCAGCGTCAGCAGATCCGTCTCATTTTTCAGCATGGCTCCCATCATCGCGCCGCCGGACAGCAGGCGCCCGAGCGCCGCCGTCATGATCGGCGAGGTGTTGTGATGCTTCCTTGCCGTCTCCACCAGTTCCCTCGAGGTAATTGCAAATGCGCGGATGGCGGCGTCGGCCGCGGTCGCGCGCACAATATAATCAG
>CAZNQZ010000345.1:0-2585 GCA_964575245.1 uncultured Lachnobacterium sp.
ATCAATTAATAGAAAAAAGTTGCCGTCATACACGCCCGGCGCTGCCGGATTATCGAGATCAGGATAAACGAGCCCACGAGAGTATTCCTGAATTTCCCTACATGGTTGAAACAGAAAAGATTGCACATGTTTTTCGCCGGGCTGAACTGGAATCGAAAATGCCTCTGTATCGCCCCAGTATGGACCAGGCGGATCTTTATACCAATCCGCAATATGCACACGCGTTCTTAGCTCTATCAAATAATGGCGGCCTGTTTGATCTGAGGGCATTGTTGCCTCGCCGTAGGCCAAATAGATCGCTTCATCCCTTGTATTTTCCAGTGAGGCTGTCACACGGATGGACTCCCCCACGCGGTATTCGCTTTTATCCGTCACGATCGTCATAATGAAACCATCAAAATCTTTGATAAAGACCTTCTCCGTATTGGCATATTCTGTGTCCGGACTATCGGGCTGCGTTTTACTGGAATCCCCGTTGCTGATATCCTCGCTGTTTAAATCCTGGGAGTCAGCCCCTCTTTCCGATTCCGGCGTTGTTTCCAATTTCTTTTCGCACGAGCAAAATGTGAAAAGTGAACATGCGACCAGCATAGCAATGAATGAACGTCTCATAAAGTTTCCCTTCAACTTCTTACATGCGCTAATGATATTTTTTCCGTAGTAGTGCCGCCAGTGATTTTTCTTATCTTAACTGTATACTTGCCGGTTGTGGCCGCGTTAAATCTCACCATTTCAACCGAGTTGTAGCTTGATGTAGAGGACGCTACCAGTCGTCCGTTACTGTCATAGACAAACAGATCAAAATTGGAAAATGTATTGTCGGCTATGGCTTCGTGATTTGTTCCCATCCCGGTATTTTGCTTCAACCAAGTGATTGCGATTGTCTTTGTCCCCGTGGTAAGGGGATAAAAGTCGAAGGTGATGGTCTGATCCGATGTGGTGTAGTAGGTATTCTGAGTCAATACATTTGAGAGCGAATTTGCAGCGTTCTTAGCGTTTACAACACCGGAGCCCTCCTTGTTTGTAATACAGCTGATAGATTCACCGGAAGTTTTTCTGTCGCACGAAGCGACAACTGCTGCCTTAATGGCATCGGGCCGAAACTTTAGGGTAGGGCAGAACGACATAATCTGTGCGACCATACCCGTCACATACGGGGCCGCAAAACTTGTTCCATCCTTGATTGTTCCACCGGAAAGACTAAACCCTGTAGCAGGCGCAACCACATCGGGTTTACTCGGCATACCGACTCCCGTTTGACAACTGGATTGTTCAAAAAATGTGTCATCAACAGTTGTTATGGTGCCATGGTCATCAATCCCGCCCACCGTAATAACATTATATGCATTGCCAGGGGATACAACATATGGACCTGCTTCGCAGTTTCCTGCCGCTGATACCCAAGTGACGCCATGCTGGTATACAATGTGATCGACCCATCTTGCCTTGGTACTGTAGATTTCATAATTTTCGGAGTGACGAGCACTCATATTGATGACACTGACTCCTGATGAAATGAGCCATTCTGCATTTGCATAAAAGTCTGTGCCACCGAGTTGTGTCGAATATAACTCTGCCTGGGGTGCCATACCCGTCTGACCTGCAATAATGGCTGCCACCAGAGACGCATGAGGACTGCCAAAATTGTTGGCATGTCTGGTAATTTGCGTGTTTGCCAGCTCCGCGATTCCTGTTTCGGGGCAGCCGGTTTCTATTTGCCCGATCTTCACTCCGTAGCCGTCCAAGCCGATACTGTCCCTAGTATAGTCACCTTTGATACTCTTCACCCCGACATCGATATTACCCGTATCAGCAAATTCCAGTTCTTCGTACAAAGACAGCAAATCGACGGCACTTGCCGCATCAAGGGTTAAAATATCGCGCTTGGATAGCTTGCATATGATCATGGGTGCATACTCACTTTGGAAAATGATCGTTGCATCCTTCAAATAGTTTCTGGCAAATTCGGAGTTTTGTTTGTGGTAGGCCTCCCGCGCCAATGACCTTCTGGTGTCGACATAGAGGTCAACGGAATCCGACAATTCCGCCAGCTCCTCTTGATGCTCCTGATAGAAATCCTTTATCAGGCATAGAGTGTCAGCTTTTGTGAGGTTAACAGCTGTCTCATAGTCTTTGGAGGACATCGCGGCAACACTATCCTGAGCTGCAGTGTTCGTCATGATATCGGGTGCAAGACTTCTCGTCAGCGGTTCATATAGATTATTTGAGTTCTTCATCAGGGCATCCTTGGAAAAGCCAGATGCCTGGGCCGTTTTGCGTTCAACGGTTTGATAGTCGATATCGTCCGTCCATATGTAAACTGGAATCATATCTTCATCTTCCGAGATGTCTAGGACAGACCGCAGCTCTTTGCTGATTTTCGTGTCAGGGGCAGCTGTAGCCACGCCGCCGTTTTTCACTGCAGCGGATGGTGCTGAAGAGCTCCCCCATGCGGTGATCGTCAGACATACCACTAAAAACAAAGAAAAATAATGAATTTTTCTTCTCATGTGTAATCCCTCCCTTGATTTTTCCTGTGACCATTTTTACGATATTAATCTCATATTTGTCATGGTTATAATACC
>CAZNQZ010000346.1:0-2570 GCA_964575245.1 uncultured Lachnobacterium sp.
AAGTTTTTCCATATCGAGAATCTGGCGGATCCGGAGAATCTGGAAATCCAGCACAACGTGATCCTCGCGCTGCGCGCGCACAATCTCATGTTCCGTGATCAGGACTATGTGGTGAAGGACGACGAGGTGCTGATCGTGGACGAGTTTACCGGGCGTATCATGCCGGGGCGGCGCTATTCGGACGGCCTGCATCAGGCGATCGAGGCGAAGGAGCATGTGAAGTTGAAACGGGAGAGCAAGACCTCTGCGACAATCACCTTCCAGAATTTCTTTAACAAATTCGATAAAAAAGCCGGTATGACCGGTACGGCGCTGACGGAGGAGCGGGAATTCCGCGACATCTACGGGATGGACGTCATTGAGATTCCGACCAACCGCCCCATCGCCCGCGTGGATCTGCAGGATGCGGTCTATAAATCCAAAAAGGAGAAATTCCGCGCGGTCGTGGAGGAGGTCAAGCTCGCCCACGCGAAGGGACAGCCGGTGCTGGTCGGCACCATCACGATCGAGACCTCCGAGCTGATCAGCGGGATGTTAAAGCGCGAGGGAATCCCCCACACGGTGTTGAACGCAAAGTTTCATGAGCAGGAGGCGGAGATCGTAGCGCAGGCGGGACAGCACGGCGCCGTGACGATCGCGACCAACATGGCAGGCCGTGGTACGGATATCAAGCTGGATGAGGAAGCGCTGGCGGCGGGCGGCTTAAAGATCATCGGCACGGAGCGCCATGAGTCCCGCCGTATCGACAACCAGCTCCGCGGCCGGTCCGGTCGTCAGGGAGATCCGGGCGAGTCCCAGTTTTTTATTTCGCTGGAGGATGACCTGATGCGCCTGTTCGGTTCCGAGCGGATGCTTGCGGTATTTAACGCGCTGGGTGTCCCGGAGAATGAACAGATTCAGCACAAGATGCTGACGGCGGCCATTGAGAAGGCGCAGCAGAAGATTGAGTACAACAACTACGGAATCCGAAAGAACCTGCTGGAATATGATCAGGTCAACAACGATCAGCGGGAGATCATATACGCGGAGCGCATGTCCGTCTTAAACGGGGAGAGTATGCGTGACGCAATTTTAAAGATGGTTCAGGATCAGGTGGAGCGCACCGTGGACACCTGCATTTCCGGCGAGATCAGCAGGGAGGAGTGGAATCTTAACGAGCTGAATGAGCTGCTGCTTGGAGTGATTCCTCTGGAGCCCGTCACGGAGGCGTCCATCAGTTCCGTGAAGAACAGCAAGGAGCTCAAGCAGTATCTGAAGGAGCAGGCGGTTCTTCTGTATGAGGCGAAGGAGACGGAGTTCCCGGAGGTGGAACAGTTCCGCGAGCTGGAGCGCGTGGTGCTCCTCAAGGTGATCGACCGCAAGTGGGTTGACCATATCGACGACATGGATCAGCTGCGCCAGGGCATCGGGCTGCAGGCCTACGGTCAGCGCGACCCGCTTGTGGAATATAAGATGGCGGGCTTTGATATGTTTGACGCCATGATAGCTTCGATTCAGGAGGATACCATCCGTCTGCTCTTCCACGTGAGGGTGGAGCAGAAGGTTGAGCGTGAACAGGTGGTGAAGGTCACCGGAACAAACAAGGATGATACCGCCTCGTCCGGTCCGAAGAAGCGTGAGCACGCAAAGGTCTATCCGAACGACCCCTGTCCCTGTGGCAGCGGGAAGAAATACAAGCAGTGCTGCGGACGGAAATAACGGTGTTGCCGTTTGCGCCAGATTATGTTATGATAATATAGTACAAGCATATTAAATAAACAGCAAGGGGGAGGACATCATGAGAATAACAATTACGGGAAGGAATATTGAGCTTACAGAGGGAATCAAGGCGGCAGTGGAGGAAAAGCTCGGCAAGCTGGAGAAGTATTTTGCGCCTGAGACAGACGCATTTGTCACACTGAGCGTCGAGAAGGACCGCCAGAAAATTGAGGTGACGATCCCGATCAAGGGGCATATTATCCGCTCGGAGCAGGTGAGCAGCGATATGTATGTATCCATTGACCTTGTGGAGGAGGTCATCGAGCGCCAGCTCAAGAAATACAGCACCAATCTGGTCTCCAAGAAAATGAACGCGGCGGACAGCTTTCTGCCCGAGTTTGCGGAGACAGAGAGCGACGATGAGGAGGAAATCCGCATTGTGCGCACCAAGCGCTTCGGCATGAAGCCGATGTATCCGGAGGATGCCTGCATTCAGATGGAGCTGACGGGGCATGACTTTTTCGTGTTCCGCAATGCGGAAACGGACGAGGTCAATGTGGTCTACCGGAGAAAGGGCAACACCTACGGTCTGATTGAGCCGGAATGTTGAGCACAGCTTTCTCTATTTTTCCCGGCAACTAAGAAAATGGCGGGATATCCGGAAAATTCCTTGACAGCAGGTACTGCCTGTCATACGCTGATTTGTGGGAGCTGATGGGGACAGCGCCCAGTATAAATTGGGAATAACTGACAAGGAGATGAAGGAAATCTACACGAAAAACACCATTGGCCGTTATCTTCAGGCAATCATTCGCAGGGACGATTTTTTGGATCAGATCGACGAATGGCTGCAGACGCTGGATGACGACCGG
>CAZNQZ010000347.1:0-2569 GCA_964575245.1 uncultured Lachnobacterium sp.
ACTAATATTTTGCGAACCAAACTGGGAAGCCTTGATTTGCTTAAGCTCCCCAGTTTTTCCGCATTCCCCTCCTGTTAAATGGGCACAAAAAAACACCGGACACATCCCTGCATCCGGCGTTCTACTGTCGTATCGTTTCTTTTTCTGTTTATGGTCTTACTGCATTGTGGGAGATTGATCCCTTTCCTGCTGCGGGCCGGAAAGTTCAATGTACCTCTCCATCTGCCTGTCCACAAGCCCTGCTGCCAGCTCCGCAAAGGGCTGCAGGTTCCCCTCACCGCATAAGCGTCCAGTGTCTTGAAATATTCCAGCCTGTCCTCCTTTGCAATGGAAATAGGCGGGAACCCCTCCGCCATGAGCTGGTAATTCATAACCTTGACGTCCACCCGTTCCCGTCCGTGAACGGGTGTATCTTCACAAACTCCGAATGGGTTCCTGCTGCCAGCTCCACCGGGTTTAGTTCCTTCCCTTTCCAGGACAGGTTCGCATAAAAATCCTTGACCTGCCGGTACATGAGCGGCGGGGGCGGCGGCATGTGCCGTGCGCCGGAGATATACACCTGCACGTTCCGGTATACCCCGCCCACCTGGATGTTCTCCATCAGCAGGGCATGGATGTCCTTGACTTTCCCTTCATCCAGGGGCATCCCCTGCCCGATACAATCCTTCATCAGCGCATAGACCCTGGCCCCCCACGCTGGACGGCGAAAGTATGGAGATGCCGTTTGCGGTATCCACTCGTGAACTTTGGAGCGCATTATTGGAGAATTTATTGTATCTAAAAACAGGATGATAGGGAAGGCTATCCGGATAACTTTTTGATAACTTGCCTTATAGAGCAAGTAACACACAAGTAACAAAGTGCTAAAAAGCAGGTAATTCATGCATTTGTTTGAAATTTTAAAAGAATTTTCATCGGTGTAAACAAATTATGTACAAAATATTTGCTTAATTTTGTAAGATTTTCACATAGTTCGCGTTGGCGGGCTACTTGGATTGATTTGGGGGAATAAACATATTGCAGCAGTATAGCATAGGTTTTCGCTCCAGTTGAAAACTCGGCATATATGCTTGCATATTACTACTTTTTTTGATATAATTTGACATATCAAAAGGGGTTGTACAGTTTCTGGTTCAGACAGATTTATGACAGGAGTGAATGTTATGGCAATAGAAGCGGAGAAAACTGCCAAGAAAATGACGGAACAGCGCTTTTTAGATCATATTGTAGATGGATATCGGGCGGGACAGCGGTATTGTTTTGTCCTTGGAGCAGGGGCAGCGAAAGCATCCGGCATTCGGACTGGCGAGGAAATGATGCGTGAATGGCGCGCTTATCTGCAGGAAAAAGGGACAGATTATCTTCGTGATTGCGCGCAGGAGCTGGGGCTAAAGAAGGAAGATTATCTTCCGCTTTTTGCAGATGACTACACTTTGAAAAATGATGATTATTTTACTCTGTTTGATTTGCGTTTTGCCGGAGCGCCTAATGTCGCATATGCATATTTGGAAAAAGAGATGGAGGGAAAGTACCCAAGCTATGGTTACTTTCCGCTGGCAATGCTCCTATCCAACACAGAAAACCGGCTGGTGATTACTACGAACTTTGACACGTTGCTGGAAGATGCTCTTTATACCTATACTTTTAAGCATCCGCTGGTAGTGGGGCATGAAAGCCTTGCCTCCTATATTGGTAGTGATTTCAGGCATTCGGTGATTGCCAAGATTCACAGGGATCTTCTGTTTCGTCCCTTTAACCGCAAAGAGGATATGAACAAGCTAAAGGGCGAATGGGAACAGCCGTTGCGCAATGCACTGTCGCGATATATTCCTATTGTGATTGGCTATGCCGGCGGGGATCATACCTTTATGTCATTGTTGGAGGAAATCGAGCTGAATGGCATTTACTGGTGTCATTTGGAGGATACTCCGCCTAAAAATATTCAAGATATTGTTTCCAGGCACAACGGGTATTTAGTGAAGATCCTTGGTTTTGATGAAATCATGTTTCGGTTAGGTGACTGTTTTGCAGAGATGGCCAAATTTTGCAATCCTTGCGAGTACATACAAGAACAAGCACAAAAGCGTTGTGATTTATACCAGGAAAGCCTTGATAAGATAAAGAAAAAGTATGAAATAGGAAAAACCATTCCGAGTATTTCCTCTGATGGTGGGGAGAACCGCGATGCAATAGGAATGCCCGGCGGAAGAGGAGATGATGGAGCGATAGCGGGCCTCATTGATGCCATTGAGCGCTATGACAATCAGCGGGCAGGCGCTGGGGAGGTGGGCAGCGACCTTAACAGGCTTGAAAACGAAGCGAGAAAAAAGATGCTTCTTGGTGAAAATAAGGAAGCCTTTTCGCTCTACACACAACTCATTGCGCGGAACCCAAACAATGCGAAGTATTACGAGAGACGGAGCACGAGTCTATTTTGGATGGGGAGGTACTCTGAGGCATTGGCAGATGATGAGCGCGCAATAGAACTGGATCCGGACAATGCTGCGTATTACAATAGCCGAGGTAATACATTTCATGGGATGAAGGACTACGAGAGGGCGTTGTCAGA
>CAZNQZ010000348.1:0-2564 GCA_964575245.1 uncultured Lachnobacterium sp.
ATGGCTCGTGACGAGGCGAGACACGGCAGAGCGTTCAAGGGCTTTTATGATCGTTATTTCAGCTGACACAATCAAAAAACTGCCTTGCGTGAGCACAGGCAGTTTTTTCTGTTTCATTTAATCCGAGCGCCCCGCTTCGAACCTCTCCAACAGACGTTACCTCGGCAGCCGGCTCCCCCCAGGCGACCTCACGGCACATGAGAGGTTCTGCTTAGGGCTGCTGCATTCCTACCCTGACCCGGTTCACAGATTCCCATTGCGCAAGACCCGGACGTCAACGCCACTTACCGAGGGCAGCTCCACCGGAGGAGGCCCTCCACGGGACATCACCCCAACTATAGCGGATTGTTGGTACAGGGCACCGCTGCCGCCCCGGCTGCTCGGAGATTTAAGTATAAGGGAAGCAGCTCCTGCTTGTCAAGGCATTTGCCGCCGATTTCTCTATTAATTTTTATAAAACAGGTGTAAAGTAATTCCCACAATGGTCGATATAAAATACAACAGGAGGAAAAAATAAGCAAAATACAAAATATTCGGATGATCCTAAAGTCTTTATCCAAACGTCCGATAAATAATGTAGAAGGCTTATTTTCAAGTGGGAAAGGAGATGCTGTTATGCGGATAGATGCATATAACCAGATTGCACAGGTTTATGAAGTACAGAAATCGGCCAGGGCTGCGCGGACTCAGAATGTCGGCAAACTCAGTGACCAGTTGTCTATTTCACAGACCGGACGCGATTACCAGGTCGCAAAGACAGCGGTGGCAGAGGCTTCAGATATCAGGGAGGACAAGGTTGCGCGGATTAAGGCCATGATTGACAATGGGACCTATTCCGTGGACACGGGAGCTTTCGCCAGCAAACTTGCGGAAAAATACAATGGCAGTAGAATTTAGCAACCAAAAGTGAGGAAGAGACAGTGGCCAGTTTGATGGAGGAGCTCGTGAGCGTACTCGAATCGGAAGAAGAGATGTACCGGACTCTGATCGGATACGGCGAGGAAAAACGCGAAGTATTGATTAAAGCTGATGTCCCGGCTCTTGAGCGGCTCACGGCTTTGGAGCAGGTCACAAGCGACGATCTGATGAGCCTGAGCAACCGCCAGATTCGTATTTTAAAGGATATTGCGACAGTTCTGGGAAAGGATCAGGAGGATATGACCGTCTCGCGGCTCATTGACTGTCTGGATTCCCAGCCCAAGGTTCAGCGGAGGCTGATTGAGACAAGAGACCGTCTGGTCACTGCAGCCGGGGAAACCAAGCGGGTCAACGATGAAAACATGGTTCTTCTCCGGCAGGCAATTGAGCTGAATGAGTTTGACCTCACCTTATTTAAAAGCTATCGTCAGGCCCCGGAGACTGCCAATTATGACAGGAGCGCCTGCAGCACGGGCGTCCGGTTGGGCGGCAGGGGGTTTGACGTTTCATCATAGTCTTGGAGGATTTTTTTTTATGGCTAATGGATTCGGAAGCCTGTACATCGGCGCATCCGGTCTTCGGAATGCGCAGAATGCTTTAAATACAACCGCAAACAACATGTCCAACGTCGACACTACCGGCTATGTGCGGCAGCAGGTTCGGTTTGCGGAAATGAATTACAGCCGGTTGAAACATGCACACGCCAATGTGAATCTCCAGCAGTCAGGTCTGGGTGTAACCATTGGCGATGTTGTTCATGCGAGGGATATTTTTCTGGATGATCTCTATCGTCTTGAGAACGGGCGCAGGGAGTTTTACTCCGTGCGCTATGAAACGTCCAGTTATGTCGAGGATCTGATGCAGGAGATGGACGGCGAGCAGTTCAAGCAGAGTGTTGAGGATCTCTGGCAGGCCTTCAACGTGCTCTCTACGGACCCGGCGAGTTCGATTACGCAGAATCTTGTGCTGGAAAAGAGCGAGATGCTGATAAGCCGCAGTCAGGCCCTGTACAGAAATCTGCAGAGCTATCAGTCTAACATCAACCAGCAGATTAAGGCCGATGTGGAGAAGATCAACGAGATCGGAGATCGGATTTATGAGCTGAATCTTGAAATTCAGAAGGTCGAGGCCGGTGGAATCGAGACGGCCATGACGCTCCGCGACGAGCGGGACAATCTTTTGGATAAGCTCGGCGCTTACGGCAATATCGAGACCACGGAGGATGCCACGGGCTTTACCTACGTGGATTTTGAAGGCGTCCGCTTTGTAGATGACGCCAGATGCTTTAATATGGGGATGCTGGAGGATCCGGGAACCGGTTTTTACACTCCGTACTGGCCGCAGCTCTCCAATATGGAAGCGGAGCAGTATGTGAAGGTCAGCAAGGACAACGGTCATTTTGACTCCGAGACCAACACGGATGTCGGCGGACTTGATTCCAAGCTGATGGTTCGCGGAAATTCCTTCGGGCGGGCATCGGATCTCGCCGATGAGGAGTCCTACGACAAGATCGAGTACCGTACTCTCATGAAGATTCAGGCGCAGATCGATCACCTCTTTGGCTCCATCGTAAAGGGCATGAATGATATCTACTGCCCCAATAAAACGCTGGATACGACGGTCACGGGCACAACTGCGAACGGTGA
>CAZNQZ010000349.1:0-2564 GCA_964575245.1 uncultured Lachnobacterium sp.
ACAATAACGATAACGACGCCTTTACTTTTTTTCATTTTTGTTTCCTTCCTCTTTCTAAATTTCTGCCTCTGCAGCTTTTATCATAATCGCACACTCGATGCGTTTTTTCTGCAGCTCACACCCCAACTCATAGACATCCCTGATGCTCCCGTGAAAATTGTAGGAGTTGGCGGCGCATCCTCCGCTGCAATAAAATTTTGCAAAGCAATTGCGGCATTTTTCTCTGGCATAGACATTGCAGCCCTTAAACTGATCCCGGATATCGGATCGAATCACTCCGTCCCGGACATTTCCCATCAGAAAGGCCTCGTTGCCTACGAACTGGTGGCAGGGATACAGATCCCCCCAGGGAGTTACGGCCAGATACTCCGTCCCGGAGCCGCAGCCGGATAAACGCTTGTAGACACAGGGGCCGCCCTCCAGATCAATCATAAAGTGGAAGAAGTTGAATTCCCTCCCCTCCCGCTTTCGCCTGACCATCTCCGCCGCCAGCCGGTCGTACTCCGCAAACAGTTTCGGCAGATCCTCCTCCGTCAGCGCATAATCATCTGTCGGCTGGGCCACCACGGGCTCCACAGAGATCTGCTTGAAGCCCAGATCGGCCAGATGAAGCACATCCTCCGCGAAGTCGGTATTGTAGTGCGTGTAAGTCCCGCGCACATAGTAGCGCTCCTGCTGCCTGCTCTCTGCAAGCTTCTGAAATTTCGGCACGATCAGGTCATAGCTGCCTGCCCCCTTTCGGAAGGGACGCATCCGGTCGTGAACCTCCCTGCGCCCGTCGATGCTCAACACGACATTGTCCATCTCCCGGTTGGCAAATTCCATCACCTCATCGTCCAAAAGCACGCCGTTGGTCGTGAGGGTAAAGCGAAAATGCTTGTCCCTCTGCTTCTCCTGCTCTCTTCCATACGCGACAAGCCGCCTGACCACCTCGAAATTCATGAGGGGCTCGCCCCCAAAAAAATCTACCTCGAGATTCTTCCGGCCGCCGGAATTTTCAATCAGAAAATCCAGCGCCTGCCTCCCGGTCTCATAGTCCATGAGCGCGCGGCGCCCATGATACTCTCCTTCCTCTGCAAAACAGTATTTGCAGGCGAGATTGCAGTCATGCGCGATGTGCAGGCACAACGCCTTGACAACCACCGGCCGCTTTCCCCAGTCGGCTATATGGTTCTCGTACACATCCTCCGTAAACAGCTCGCCCGCTTCTTTGAGCTCCGCGACCTCGCCGTAAGCTTCCTCAATCTCCTCCGGCAGATATTTCCCGGAAAGGACGCATACAATCTCTTCCTTTGTGTGCTCCGGAAACTGCGCGATCACATCATAGGTCACGTCATCCACCACATGGATCGCACCGGAATTGACATCCAGGACAATATCATAGCCGTTGTTCTTATACTGGTGAACCACTACAATATTCCTCCATCATAAATCAAGTAGGGGAAACGTTCCCCTACTCTTCTTCCTACTTTAATTTTTCACAGGTCTGGTTTCCCACGGTGCAGGAAGTCTTGCAGGCAGACTGGCAGGAGGTCTGGCACTCGCCGCATCCGCCCTTCACGATTGTGTTCTTTAACTTTCTGGTTTTCAATGTCTTTACATGCTTCATAATCACATCTCTCCTTTTTCTTCTGCAAACCTTTTTAAATTTGCCTTCCCATTATAACACACACCTTTTGATATGCAAAGCATTTTTATTCAATCCGGCGTTTTTTCCGCAGAAAAAAACCGATGAACGCGCTTGCCACACACAGAATGGGAACCTCCCAGCCTGCCATAGCCTGACCTGCCGCGGCTGCGGAGACCGCCAGCAGAACCCCGTAGTACGCCGCTCCCACTGCGGCGCTCCACAGAAGGGACGGCTCCAGCTGAAACCGCCGCACCAGAAGCCCTCCCACAAGGCAGGGCAAGGCATAGAGCAGTGTGATGCCCGCCCTGACCATCTCTGTGGAAAGCCGCAGGCAAAATGCCGCATAGGCCAGCGCAGGCAGCAGTACAAAAGTCAGCGCACACTCTATAAGAAGTATTCCCAAAAAAGCGACAATCCATTTCGGCATCCGGAACTTTTTCTTCTGCCCCCCGTCCGCCTGTTCCTCCAAATTGTCCCTCTGCTCCAAATCGCTCATAACCGCGCACCGCCCATAGATTTCTCTAAATCGTATGCATGGAGCAGCCGTTTCATTCCCTGTATAAAAACTATAACTCACAGTTCTTTACGGTTCGCGGGAAGGGGATAACATCCCTGATATTTGTCATTCCGGTCAGATACATAACCATGCGCTCAAAGCCCAGTCCAAATCCGGCATGCCTCGTACTGCCATACCTGCGAAGATCGAGATAGAAACCGTAATCCTCCTCGGACAGGCCCAGCTCCCGTATTCTGGCGAGCAGTTTTTCGTAGTCGTCCTCCCTCTGGCTGCCGCCGATAATCTCTCCGATACCGGGCACCAGACAGTCCACCGCGGCGACAGTTTTTTCATCCTCATTTAATTTCATATAGAAGGCCTTGATTTCCTTAGGATAGTCCGTAACAAACACCGGTCGTTTAAACACCTGCTCAGTCA
>CAZNQZ010000350.1:0-2554 GCA_964575245.1 uncultured Lachnobacterium sp.
TGTCGGAAACCGTGCTGATACTGACCCCGTAGGCAATGATCACATGAAAATCAATCACGATCTCATTGTCACCGTTGATCCTCACACTGATCCCGTGCGAGAGATAATCCTTCTTTAGCAGCTTGACAAGACCGTCCTTCATATTGACGGCGGCCATCCCCACTATGCCGAAGCAGCCCACCGCAACTGACCCCGCACAGGTGGCGATCACATCTTCATCAATCAGAATCTGTCCATATCTGGTATCCAACTGTCCTCTCATACCGTCTACCTCCGAAATGCGTATGTATATAGGATGTTATGAACTATTATAACCATTTCTCCGAAGAAAGTAAATATTTACTAAATTATTTTGATTTTTTGTATTTTCCTGTTGCAATCGTGTCCTGAATCTGGTAGAATACCCTTGTTGTGAATTTGAGCATACCAAATAAATGGAGCAAGGAGGTGCAAAATCATGGCAAAGTGTGCTATTTGTGAAAAAGGCGTACATTTCGGCAACAAGGTAAGTCATTCTCATAGAAGATCCAACAAAATCTGGAAATCAAACATTAAGCGTGTCAGCTGCAAGGTCAACGGAGTACCTCAGAAATTATATGTTTGTACTTCCTGCCTGAAATCCGGCAAAGTTGAGAGAGCATAAGGCCACACACAGACCGTCGCAAACGCGGCGGTTTTTACTTTTTTCCACACGCTCGCCAGCGATCCGATGCCCTGCTTATCTGCATGAACAGGAAGAAAACAGCAGGTAACTCAAAATCAGCGCGGCGGCAATCAGCAGTACTCCCACGATTCCCCCGCCTACGATGAACATTACCAGCATACCCATTCCGAACCAAAATAATGTATATCCCCACACGCGCTTCATGAAAATCACAACCAAAAAGCATATATCACTACTAATATATGCTTTTCGGTCTGCGCAATGCTATGAATCTTCTGTTTTTTCCTGCGGCTCCGATTCACCGTTCTCCGCCGTGATCTCATCGCCGCCCTTTTTTCCGGAGGTGAACCGGCTGATCAGGTCCGGAACCATGTCGAAAATTTTGGACATGCCATCCTGATTTTTGACGTTGACAAGCTTAGCCGTTCCGTTCTGGATCACGAGCACCGCGCTCGGATTGATCTTTCCCCCCATACCGCCTGCCCCGTTGTTCTTCTTCTCCTGAGAGAAGGCCCCCGCCGCAACGCCGAAGGACACGTCCACCAGCGGGAGAATGATGGTCTCACCGATGTGCACCGCGTCCCCGACCACCGTCTTTGTCGTGATAAAGCTGTCCATCCCGCGGAAGAGGGATTCCACTGTACTGTTAAAACTGTTGTCTGACATCTGATACCTCCTATAATATGTTTTTAATCGCCCCATACAGGCCCCGGCAGTCCTTATTCGCAAGAACCGTGATCAACAGCCCTGCAAAGTGAAACAGAAATGCCCGCCCGCGCACGTCAAATTCCGCCTCCGCGTATGCCTGCTCCGCCGTAAAGTCCGGCGTGACATCCCAGCGGTTTCTGTACACTGCCGGAAACATTGCGAGCACGCCCAGCGCCTCGCCGGTCGTGTCCGGAGCCCCCGTGGAAAAGCGCAGCGCAAGCCGAAACCGCTTCGGGGAGACTCTCCGCAAAAGCCAGCCGGCCCTCCCGGCTAAAAATCCAAGGGCCGGACGGAAATGCTCGTCTGCAAAAACTGCGCGCGCTTTTGCAGCTGTCTCGTTGATCCGACGGAGGGCCCTCTGTATTCGCCTCAAAAAACTTCGGATCTTCTGCCGGATTTCACAAATCCGGCCGGAAATCTTTGTAAACAGATTGTTCTTTCCCGCATCATGCTTCTCCTTCGGGGAAGATTTCTCTTCTGAAAAGGCATCCTCCTTTGGGGAGTATTTCTCTTTTGAGGCGGGTTTTTCTCTCTCTCTGTCCGGCGGTTTTTCTTCTATATTTTCCGCAAAATCATCCCAATTATCCACCTTTTTCGGTTTCATCCTGATTCCGAAAATGCGCAGCCAGCTCTCGCTGTCCTCCGGCATCCTCTCCAGTGCAAGGATAAACAGATGCAGCAGCCAGCTCACCCGCACCTTTACGGTCACCTGGCTGTTGTGACAGCTCCCGCTTACCCGGTAGCGGACGGGGACAAAGAGCACCAAAAGGACAAGAAACAAAATCAGACCGAGGAGCACGAGGAGCAGAATCCCTATGATCTTCAGGATCAGAATTACAACCGTCATGCCCCGTGCCTCCGTTCCTCCTTCAAATAATCCCACACGTCCACATTCCCCGTGTGCCGGTAGGTCTCCTCGATGATGTCGCGCACCAGCGCGACTGCGTCATCGTAGCCCTTCGCCATGCCAATGACCTTGATTCCGCTCTTTGGGTATGCCCGCAGCAGGAGATTCCACGCGGGGATGATGTCCAGAAGGTTGTCCGGATTCGATGCAAAGGTGATCAGATATACCCGGACCGTGCCCGCCCTGTGCTCGATCCTCCACTTTATTCGATTGGCCTTATCCCCGATGGACTCGCTCACATACAGATCTTTCAACCATCTCATAGATTTTCCTTA
>CAZNQZ010000351.1:0-2530 GCA_964575245.1 uncultured Lachnobacterium sp.
GACACTCTGAACAAGCTGGCCAGACTTGTCAACCATTCGGGTCTGGGCGTTTCCGCCGAAGTCCGCCACGACGGACAGGGCAATAGCTCGCTCGTGCTGACCTCCAATCAGACGGGACTCCCGGAGGGCGAAGAGCAGCTGTTCTCCATCTCGCCGGGAATAGACGCGGGATCACAGGAGGCGATGAAGCTTTTGGGGATTGATCAGGTGACCGAGCCGGCACAGAGCTCCAGTTTTACCGTAAACGGAGTTCCCCACTCCTCCCGATCAAACACCTTTACGATCAACAACATTTTCGAGCTGACCCTTAAAGGCCGGACGGAAGGACAGAGCGCAGCCATCGGCTTTAAACCCAATACGGACGCGATTGCCGACAATATCCAGACACTTGTGGACGCATACAACCGCATTCTTGACACTGCCAGAAACTATTCGGCGGGCGAGAGCAACCGGCTGTTAAATGACATGTCATCCATTGCACGCAGCCATCAGGCTTCCCTGGAATACATCGGCCTGATGGTCGGAGAGAACGCTACCCTCACCATCGACCGCGACATTCTGGCGAAGGCCGTAGAGCCCGACCGGGCAGACAGCACCTTCCACACGCTGTCGCGGTTCCGCGACACGATGGGGGGCAAGGCGGAGAGCGCGGCAGTCGATCCAATGCACTATGTAAACAAGGTGGTCGTCGCCTATAAAAACCCGGGGCACAATTTTCCGACGCCCTATATCAGCTCGATCTACTCCGGCATGATGCTGGACAGGTATATATAAAGCGGTAAGGAGGTACTCCTCCTTACCGCTTTATACATACTGCTGCAAATCCTCCATCATATCCTCTTCCAGCTTCCTCAGCCCCTCACAGAGCCGCTTCGCCTGATCGTCCGCCGCGCTGTACTGGTTCAGATACTCGCTCAGCGACTTGATGCCCATGGAACAGCCGTCCATGAGGATGCCCGCCGCCTTTTTCTCGTCGCCGTTCATAGTCAGCTTCACCTCGGAGGTAAACCACGACATCGCCTTTGCCACGGGATGCGGGTCCTTCTCGTCAGCGCCAGCCTCGTTTAAAATTGTGTGGCACTGATCCCCGATCTTCACATGCTCCGCATTGTACTTGTGGAGCATTTCCTTGAATTCCAGAGTCTTCACATACTCGCTGATCTGCTCCATGCTGCTGGTGGCCATTTTGCTGCCCGCGTTGCACTCCTTCAACAGTGCGATGGTATCGCCGTTTTTTGCTGCACTCATTACACTACCTGCCCTTCTTCCTTTTTGAGCAGTATGCGCAGTTTATTTATTTTCATTCATCGCTGTGCAGCTTCTGTATTTCCCGCTCCATCGCCAAAAGCTCCTCATCCTCCGGCAGCAGACGCCGCACCTGCGCCAGAACCTGAGCCGCCTGCTCCTTCATTCCACTGTCAATCAATTGCCGCAGCTGTCCGCGGATGCCCGCCGCGAGTTCTTCTATCTCGCGGGAATTTTCTCTGCTCAAGGCAGACCCGAACTTCTCCTCTCCCATCAGCGCATCCGGAGACACCTTGCGTATCATTTCCATCACAGGCGTCACGCATCCGCCCTCATGCTCGTATGCCGCGAGGCAATCGCCAAAATAGCTCCAAAGCCCGGAATGACCGTGCATGACATGAAGCACTGTCTCAAAAATGGCCTGCCGGGGCATCTCAGACATTGCGCGCACGAGTGTCGGCACAATCTCCTCAAACACATAAACATGTCCCTCGCGCCATTCCAGCTTATCCAGATATTTTTCGAGACTGCCGGCGTCGCCCTGCATCAGCCCGCAACAGATCAACAGGGAATAGCCCTCCTTGATCATCACAAGATCCAGACACTCCCCGACGAAGGGCACCGGCTTCTGCAGATACAAAATCGGCTCATTCTCCGCAAAGAAATCTTTCCAGCGCAGATATTCCGCAGCCTTTTTTTCGCCCTCGGCATACCGTTTCAGATAAAAGCAGGCCCGCGCCGCGTTCAGCGCAAGAAACGCCCGGCAGAGCTCCGTGTTGCGCTTGTCCTCCTCCGCTTCCCGGCAGAGCGCAAGCACCTCCTCATAGCGCCCCTGCTCCCTGCGCGCGATCACCCTTGCACCGTAAAAACCTCCCAGCGCAATATTGTCGTACAACCCATCCCGGTGGGCCGACAGCGCAAGACACTCCTCTCCCAGCGCGTACAGTTTTTCGTTCTCTTTGACCGAACGGTACTCCTGCGCGAGCTGAATTCTCCAGCGCAGATTGTCCGGTTCCTCCGCAATCATCTCCTGCAGCAGCGGGACATTCCTCTCAAAGTGTTTCCACAGCGCCTCCTGGGTTTCATATACATAACCGAAATGATCGACGATCGCCCGCAGTCCCTTGCAGTTCCCCTCGATCGGCTCCATATATTCGTGAATTTTGCTCACAAAGTGCAGGCCGGGCCATCGGCGGCTCATGCGCGACACCCAGCTGTCCGTGTACTGCGTCGCCCCCATATCCAGATAATTCCTCTGAATATAGCTTGCGCACCCATACTGTCT
>CAZNQZ010000352.1:0-2528 GCA_964575245.1 uncultured Lachnobacterium sp.
CAGCGCCTTCGCCTCATCCACCATCCGCTTCACGGCAATCTGTCTGGCCTCGTTGAGCATCTCGGTGTAGCCCACCAGCTCTCCTCCCACCATTGATTTCATTCCCGCCATGATGTCCCGCCCCAAATTTTTGGTCTGGACGATCGTACCCTTCACCATTCCGAGCGCCTCAATGTCCTGTCCCGGAATATATTCAATACTTAACAGCTTCATCTTCCTCTCCTCCCTTGATTTCTTTCAATCGCTTTGCCAATGCCACGAGAATTGCTGCCGCTACCGGCGCGGATACCAGAAGATATCCCCAAAACACGCCCACCGGAATCGGGTCCACCCTGTTAACCAGAAACAGCACCGCCATCGGAACAATGACGGTCAGGGTCAGCATCAGAACCGATACCACAATTGCACCCGTGCGCTTTTTCCTCTGCCGGTTCTTTTTCTCGACTTCCATAAAATGCACTCCCTCCTTTTCCAACTGTTCGACCTGCTCCAGACAGTTGTCAATGTCGAGATTTTGCAATGTGCTGTGGCTTGCGATGATTTGAGAGACGACCGCCTGAATCCTGGTCAGGTTTTCCTTCTGGCGGTCCAGCTCATCCAGATGGCGGTCCAGACAGTCCTCCAGACGGATCGTTCCCCTCAGCAGCTCACCGATGCTCTCGATGGACACCCCCAGCTTTCTCAGCAGCTTGATCTTCAACAGCCGGTCGATGTCCTCCTGATTGTACTCCCGGTATCCGTTCTCCGCACGCCTCGGCGCCAAAAGCCCCTGCGCTTCATAGAAACGGATATTTTTCCCGGTGATCCCCACCAGCTCTTCCACATGCTTGATCCTCACACTGACAACTCCTTTTGCTAAGTTTTGCGCTCCCGCATCTTTTTTATACAGCTTCCACAGGGTGGAAGGTCAAGAGGTTTTTGCATTTTTTCATCAAAAACATCATATCACTTGACGCCGGGTCAATGTCAAGTAGCAAATGGCGAATTATCAAAAAAGCTGTCACCGGATAACAAACTCAATGCTCCCCTCCGCGCGTTTTCCAGCGCAGCTAATCCGGTAGCACCCGTCCTCTTTCATCTCAACACGAATCTCCCCAGACTCCTCCAGCTCCTCAGCGAAGACAGGCTCCGTCTGCAGCCCCTCATCGAAAACGGGCCCCATCTGCGGGCCCTCGACGACGATCCTCACCTCTCCGCGCATTACCACATACTCGATCAGGAGGACATCGCCCTTTTTCAGGTCATACTCCCTGGAGAAGGTGTCATTCATGTTATTCATTCCGATGGAATGCCCATCCTCCCATTTCCTAAGGGTGTAGTCGTTATTTTCAGCGTATTCCCCGCTCCTGCTGACAATCGCGGTGTACATTGCCCCGCAGACCAGCCCTGTCATAACCACAAGCATAAGCAAAAGAGCGATGTATTTCACCCACCATCTTCCCTTGCGCACCCGCTTTTCATATTGATAATACGAAACCCCGAATGACACAAATATCAAAAGATATAAAATAAACAACAGAAAAAACAGGACGGACAACGGAGAAGAAGCGGCACCAGTCGTATGCCCCAGCGCATTCAGAAACAGCTGCGGCAAAACCGTGCAAAAGAAAATTGCAAGCAAAGAGACAACCCTTCCCCTGAAAATACGCCTCATCAATTCAAACCGGGATTCGTCGTCGCAGAAGATGCTCTCGTCGCCCTGCATATCCCGAACCGGTTTCCGGAAATAGCTAAAGCCCACAAAATCAAAGACATAGGTCCACCCGCAGTCCCGGAACACCTGCTCATACTGCTCTCTGTGCGCCACACCCTCCTGATTGAAATCAATCTGATATTTGACCGCCTCCGGCGTACACCTGGTAAAGTGATAGAAGCCCGGAAGGGTAATGTAGGACAGGGCCCACCCGTCGGCATGCATGTTGCTGAGATACTGCTCCTCCTTCTGATATCCGGTAATCGTAAAATACTTAAATGTCATTTTCCTGTCCTTCATGCCTTCTCCTCCTTCATATTCCGATACAACCGCTCAATTCGGTGCATCTCCAGCTCCAAAACCATCCGGCCAAACTCCGTGATCTGATAGATTTTTCGCTTTTCCTCCTCACGCAGAAAACGAATCAGCCCGTCCTTCTCCATCTTTGAGAGGCTGCCGTACATTGTTCCGGGCGCAAGGACAATTTCGCCTTCGGTCATCATCCGGACCTTCTGCACAATGCCGTAACCGTGATTGGGCTCCCTGAGACACAGCAGGATATAAAAACTGGTCTCCGTCATCGGGACATATACCTTTTTGATATGTGCATCCATCGTTTCACCTCCTTAAATAACACTGCGATATATCGTACTTCGATGCACATAATATCGCACTGCGATATATTTGTCAACCACTTTTTGTTGTATCATGGAAAGTTAAGATGTGTATTATGATTGAATTAACATAATCCGATGCCAGCTATTTCTGTGGACACCTGCCTGTAACAGTTCAGCCTGCAGCTTCACTGTTACGGAATCCGCCCCATCCAAAGTTT
>CAZNQZ010000353.1:0-2524 GCA_964575245.1 uncultured Lachnobacterium sp.
CAGGCAAGCAGCTCTTCCTCCTCCTCCACCAGCTCCTTCATCTGCTCGATGAACCAGCTCTTCACATGAGTGATCTCGTGTATCTCTTCCACAGATGCTCCCTTGCGCAGAGCCTCATACATAATAAAATGACGCTCGCTGGAGGGATTTGCCAACAATTGCAAAAGCTGCTCCTTCGTCTTTTCCTGATGCTTTGCGATCTGCCCCAAACCATATCTGCCGGTCTCCAGACTGCGGATCGCTTTCTGAAACGCCTCCTTATAGTTTTTGCCGATGCTCATGACCTCGCCGACGGCGCGCATCTGGGTTCCCAGCTTGTCCTCCACGCCTTTGAACTTCTCAAACGCCCAGCGCGCAAACTTGATCACAACATAATCTCCATCCGGCACATACTTGTCCAGCGTGCCGTACTTGCCGCAGGGAATGTCCTTTAAGGTCAGACCGCACGCCAGCATAGCACTCACCAGCGCAATCGGGAAGCCGGTCGCCTTGGAGGCAAGCGCAGAGGAGCGCGAGGTTCTCGGGTTGATTTCAATGACAATGATGCGGTCGCTCACCGGATCATGGGCAAACTGGACGTTGGTTCCGCCGATGACCTGCACCGACTCCACGATGCGGTAGGCCTGCTCCTGCAGGCGCATCTGCAGCTCCCTGGAGATGGTCAGCATGGGGGCAGCGCAGAAGGAATCACCTGTATGAACGCCCATCGGGTCAATGTTTTCAATAAAACATACCGTGATCAGATTATTCTCCGCATCACGCACAACCTCCAGCTCCAGCTCCTCCCAGCCAAGGATGGACTCCTCCACAAGCACCTGACCCACCAGACTGGCCTGCAGCCCCCTTGCACAGACAGTCTTTAGCTCCTCTTTGTTGTACACGAGGCCGCCGCCCGCTCCGCCCATGGTGTAGGCTGGTCGAAGCACAACGGGATAGCCAAGCCCGTCCGCGATCTGCAGCGCCTCATCCACACTGTAGGCCACTTCACTGCGCGCCATCTCGATCCCCAGCGCGTTCATCGCCTTCTTGAACTCGATCCGGTCCTCGCCGCGCTCAATGGCATCCACCTGCACACCGATGACCTTAACCTGATATTTTTCCAAAATTCCGGCACCCGCCAGCTCCGCGCAGAGGTTCAGTCCCGACTGCCCGCCCAGATTCGGCAGCAGCGCATCCGGGCGCTCCTTAGCAATAATCTGCTCCAGACGTTCTTTGTTCAGAGGCTCAATATAGGTGACATCAGCCATCTCCGGGTCCGTCATGATTGTGGCGGGGTTAGAATTGACCAGCACAATCTCATATCCCAGCCTTCTTAACGCCTTGCACGCCTGTGTGCCGGAATAATCAAATTCACACGCCTGTCCGATAATGATGGGGCCGGAGCCAATAATGAGTATTTTGTGGATATCTGTTCTTTTTGACATAAGAAATCTCCTTGGTTTTGGATTTATAGGTTGTTATGCACGACTTATGGAAACGCTGATTTCATCAGCTTTTCTTTAGAAAATAACTGCTGTACGGCGGCAGCTCCAAGCCTCCTCCGACTGCCAGCGTCTCACCGGTAATCAGGTCAATTGCTTTGTCTGCGCCGACATCAAAGTTCGCCTGAAACGGCTGATCCATTGCATTGACCGCCACATAGACCCGCTCACCCTCCCACTCGCGGCAAAACACGCAGGCGCCGTTCGTGAGCACAGTGGAGGTGAAATTTCCGTACTGCAGCGCTCTGGAGGTCTTTTTCGCCTCAGCCAGCCTGCCGATCCACTCCGTCAGCTCATTGCAAATGGGTTTATCGTAACACAGCCGCAGGCTCGGATCACCCTCCTGCTTTCTCCCGGCAGCTCCCCACTCGCTGCCGTAGTAGACACAGGGAATCCCCGGCATACCAAATACAAGCGCATAGATTAACGGCAAATGCTTCGGGTTCGTCAGTATCGACGCCACTCTGGTCACGTCATGGTTATCCACAAAGGAGAGCAGATGCTTCCCCCTGTACAGAGTCCACTGTTCCGGTCCGAACTGTCGCAAAAGCGAGTGATTGATCTCAAACATATTCATGGAGTTAAAGCTGGAATACAACCCCTTGTAGCACTCATAATTTGTCACGGAATGCAGCATCTCATCGTTCATAAACTGGTTGTAATCCCCGTGCAGAGTCTCACCCACAAGGAAAAAATCAGGCTTGAGCCCGTCACAGAAGCTTCTGAGCCTCCGCAGGAAATCGCGGTCCAGACAGTACGCCACATCCAGCCTCAGCCCGTCAATGTCAAACTCCTCTACCCAGCCTTTGATGGCAGAAAAAATATGGCCGATCACATCCTCGTTGCGGAGATTCAGCTTGACCAGATCATAGTTGCCCTCCCAGCCCTCATACCACAGACCGTCGTTATAGTTGGAATTCCCATCAAAGGCGATGCGCGAAAACCAGCTCACATAGGGGGACCGCTCCCTGTTCTTTAACACATCCTCAAATGCCCAGAACCCTCTGCCTACATGGTTGAACACTCCGTCCAGCACCACCCGG
>CAZNQZ010000354.1:0-2518 GCA_964575245.1 uncultured Lachnobacterium sp.
TGAACACCTTGAGGTATGGGCTGACCTCCGGGTCGTTGTTGATGATCTCCTGCAGGCAGAGAATTAAATGGATGATATCCTTTGCAATGATATACGCCGGCGCCGCCTTCGCACCGAAGAATACATTGATCGGTATCGCAGGCACATTTCCCTGCTTGATCTCAAAATATTTGTGAATCACATACAGCGCGTTCATCTGCTGCCTCTTATACTCGTGCAGACGCTTTACCTGTATGTCGAAAATTGCATTTTCATCCGACCGGATGCCCTGTGTAAGCTCCAAATACTCACACAGCTGCGCCTTCTTCTGGCTCTTAACCTCCAAAAGCCGCTCCAAAACCGCAGGATCGCCAACATAAGCCCCAAGCTTTTCCAGCTCGTTTGCATCCTTTTTCCAGCCATCCCCGATCAGCCCTGTAATCAGCGATGCGAGCTCCGGATTGCAGAGCATCAGCCAGCGGCGGAAGGTAATACCATTCGTTTTGTTGTTGAACTTTTGCGGATAAAGCTTATAAAAATTGTTGAGCTCAGCATTCTTCAAAATCTCTGTGTGCAGATAGGCGACACCGTTCACGCTGAAACCGTAATGAATGTCCATGTGCGCCATGTGCACCAGATCGTCGTCTATAATATAAGTCGTCTCATCCTTCACCCTGCTTTTCACGCGATTGTCCAGCTCCCGGATGATCGGCATAAGCTGCGGCACCGCTTTCTCCAGAAAAGCAACCGGCCACTTCTCTAACGCCTCAGCGAGAATCGTGTGGTTGGTGTACGCGCACACCTTAGACACCACAGAGATCGCCTCGTCCATCAAAAAACCCTCCTCCTGGAGCAAACGGATCAGCTCCGGAATAATCATGGACGGATGGGTGTCATTGATCTGCACCACCGCATAATCCGCCAGATCGTGCAGGTTGGAGCCCTTCGCTTTGGCCTCCTCGAGAATCAGCCGGGCGGCATTGCTCACCATAAAATACTGCTGATACACGCGCAGGAGACGCCCCTTGTCATCGGAGTCGTCCGGATACAAAAAAAGTGTGAGATTGCCGGCGATGTCCTCCTTATTGAAGTCGATCGTGTCACCCACAAGGTTTTCATTTACAGACTCAATATCGAACAGGTGCAGCTTCGTGGTGCGATTGTTGTAACCGATCACATCAATATCATACATTCTCGACTGCACGGTAAATCCTCCAAACAAAACCGGATAAACCGTCTCCGTCTTCGTAAGCCAGCTCTGCATGGTAATCCAGGGATTTGGTGCCTCCACCTGCAGATGATTCTGAAACTTCTGCTGAAAAAGTCCGTAGTGGTAATTTAAGCCCACGCCATCCCCGTTGATTCCCAGTGTCGCGATGGAATCCAGAAAGCATGCTGCCAGCCGTCCCAGTCCGCCATTGCCCAAAGAGGGCTCCGGCTCCGCCTCCTCGATCTCCGCAATGCTTTTGCCGGAGGCCCGAAGCTCAGAGTCTACCGCCTCATAAATTCCAAGATTGATCAGATTGTTGGAGAGAAGCTTTCCGATCAGAAACTCTGCAGAAATGTAATAAACCTTCTTCTTTCCCTCAGTGATCTCCTTTTCCTTTGCCAGCTCCTTCACCATGTCGAGAATTGCGAAAAATATTTCTTTGCTGCTGCATTTCTCGATTGTTTTATTATACCGCATCGATACAGCTTTTGCAAGCGTCATTCCCTGTTCCTCCTGTATATGAAATACACTATTTTTTATCAATATCACTATTATATGCGTTTGCGTGCATTTATGCCAGCATTATTTACATAATTTTACAAAAAGGATGTATATGCGATCCAGCTGATTCCGGCACATCCCCATGCGGCGAGCACATCGCTGACATAGTGGACTCCTGATATTACGCGGATCAACCCGATCGCAAGGGCAGCAGCGGCCAGCGCCGATCCAAACCACACTGCAACCGTGTTTTCCTGCACCAGAAAGGTTGCCGCTATTACTGCGGCCGAAAACACATGCCTGCTCGGAAAGGATTTTCCTGAGGTACGCTTTGGAATCGCCGGTGTAAAATCATAGCGCTCATAGGGCCTTGGGCGGTTGAACAGATACCGGAAGGCGCTCACGGCCAGGAAACCGTCAAGGGGCACAACGATCGACAGATACAGTGTCCTCTCCCGCTCTGCCGCCAGATAAAGCAACAGCGCCGGGTAGGCCAAAAACACAGCAGCGGTCAAAATTCCGTTTAAAATATGTACTGACTTAGCCAATTTCGGATGGTCACGAAATGACTGAGCCAGTTTTTTATAAGCTATAGCCTGCATAAAGCTCCTTATCGGGAGGTCGTAGAGCCCGCTCCTCCCGTCCCTCCGGTGCTGCCAGTTCCGGTGATGTCCTCCACACCGTTCACGATCGCGCCGCCTGCATCCCTAACGCCGTCCACCACGTCATCGCCAAGGTTTTTGAGATCATTTCCAACGCCGCTTGTACCGTTGGAAGTGCCATTACCTGTAGTCCCATTTCCCGTAGTTCCGTTTCCTGTAGTTCCAT
>CAZNQZ010000355.1:0-2514 GCA_964575245.1 uncultured Lachnobacterium sp.
TCCGCTGCAATCCGCAGCTTTTTAATCGGCGTGATCATGCTGCCGTAAATCCACAAAATCATCAAAATCGCGGTAAGAATCAAAATCAGTATGACGGCAATCACCACCTGGTAGAGCAGAATCTGCATCTCCGGCACGGCATCTTCCATTTCGGTGATAATAAAAACGCTGACCTCCGTGCTGTCCTCCATACAAAAATCGAGCTGCTTGACCAGAATTTTCTCGCTGCCTTCCATATAAATGGCAGATCCGGAGCCGGGCTCCGTGGTCCCGTATGCCGACAGGACAGAAATCACTCCATTATTATTCGCAGAACCGTTATAAATAATCCGCTCGCCCATACGGACGAGCAGATAAGAATATTTTTCCCTCAGGCCCTCATTCTCAGCTTCGAGATAGGTCCGGTCGATCAGTTTTTCCGGGTCACTGTCCGCCATGCTCTTCAGATCCTCAAAATCCACCTCGGTATAGTGATTTAAAATCTGAACAGAATGCACGATGCCGTAGACATCCATGTTGCGGATTCCATATGCGTGCTCCACAGCCTGCACCTGAAAATTAAAAAAGAGGGCAATCACCATGACCGATAGCAGCAGCGGCACAAAAATAATGATACAGAAGGAAATACTCAGCTTGGTCTTAATCTTCATCCTGCCCTCCGATTCCATGTAAAACTACAAATATTTTTTCAGCGTTTCCACCCGGTCGGTCTTCTCCCACGGAAGATCCAGATCTGTCCGCCCAAAATGACCATATGCCGCAGTCCCACGGTAAATCGGTCTCCTGAGATCGAGCATCCGGATAATACCCGCCGGGCGAAGGTCGAAGTTCTGGCGGACGATCTCCACCAGCTTCTCGTCCGAAAGCACTCCGGTTCCGAAGGTATCCACCATCACAGAGGTCGGCTGCGCGACGCCGATTGCGTAGGAGAGCTGGATCTCACACTTTTTGGCGAGGCCTGCCGCCACGATATTTTTGGCGACATAGCGCGCTGCATAGGCAGCGGAGCGATCCACCTTGGTGCAGTCCTTTCCCGAGAAGGCTCCACCGCCGTGGCGCGCGTATCCGCCGTATGTATCCACAATGATCTTGCGCCCGGTCAGGCCCGCATCCCCGTGTGGTCCGCCAATCACAAAACGTCCGGTGGGGTTGATAAAGAACTTGGTGCTGTCGTCAACCAGCTCCTTCGGCAGGATGGGGTCAAACACATATTTTTTGATGTCCTCGTGAATCTTCTCCTGTGTCACCTCCTCGTCATGCTGAGTAGACAGAACCACAGCCTCCAGGCGCTTGGGTCGCCCTTCCTCGTCATACTCCACCGATACCTGCGTCTTTCCGTCCGGCCGCAGATAGGTGAGCGTACCGTCCTTGCGGACTCTGGTGAGCTGCAGCGCCAGCTTGTGCGCCAGAGCAATCGGATATGGCATCAGCTCCGGCGTCTCGTCCGTCGCGTAGCCAAACATCATGCCCTGATCGCCCGCGCCAGTGTCCAGCTCATCCGTCATGGAGCCGTCCCGCGCCTCAAGCGCCCTGTCCACCCCCATCGCGATATCCGGGGACTGTTGGTCCAACGCGACCATAACCGCGCAGGTATGCCCGTCAAAGCCGGTCTTCGCGTCGTCGTAGCCAATCTCGTTGACCGTCCGGCGCACAATGGCCGGGATGTCGAGCTGAGCCTTTGTGGTGATCTCACCGGTCACCATTACAAAACCCGTGCAGCTCGCTGTCTCACAGGCGACGCGGCTCATCGGGTCCTGCGCCATGCAGGCGTCCAGAATCGCGTCCGAGATGGCGTCGCACATTTTATCCGGATGTCCCTCGGTCACAGACTCGGATGTAAACAGTCTTTTTTCCATAGAATTTTCCTCCTTCATGTGTATGTGTATGTTCAAATTTGACCCTGTGATTAAATCGAGTAGGGGAGAGTCCTCGCCCCTGCGCAATCGAGTAGGGGAGATTTTTTCAACCCTACTCGCCGCGCGGCCCGCATCCGGCATTGCCGGAAATTTTCCTTTTGCGGGCCTGCGCATAAAAACAGCGGAACCTCCATATTGGAAGCTCCGCCCTTTTTCATTACAGCTGGCGCAGTGTTTCGATCGCATGCTCTTTCAAAATAAGCTCTCCGTACTCCTCGATGTGCGCCTTGCGCTCCGCTCCGACCAGCAGGTCACAGGCATACTCATCAGTCAGGGAGGAGAGACGCCGCACCTCGCTCTCGGACATCGTGGAAAAATCAACGATCAGCAGATACTCATTGCGGTACTTATACAGTGCGTTTGGCACCGGCTCTGAGATCTGTGCCTGTCTGCAGAACCGGACCAGAGGGTCCATGGCCGAAAAGACAAGCGTGACAATGACGCGTACCTCCTCGTCCCCCTCCCTGTCCTTGGATGCCTGCAGCTCCTCCCACTTCTGCTGCGGAATCGAATTCAAAAGGCTGTTCACAATATCCTTCAGGTGCTCCATCATATTCTCCGCACCCGGATGCTCCGAGAAGGTCAAAGACAGTGTGTG
>CAZNQZ010000356.1:0-2499 GCA_964575245.1 uncultured Lachnobacterium sp.
AAAATAGCAGATAATGATTCCGTTGAGGCAGAGGCTAAGATTTTGCCTAATTGTAGAAGAATTATGGAAAATGGAATATTTGGGACTGTTGAACAGAATATGACATCGGCAGAACAAGTAATAAATGTTGGCTCTATATACCAGTTAGGTTCAGAGTTAAAGGATGTTAATCCTGATAATTTTAGGGATTTCGAAATGCTTGTAACACACCTGCTGGATGAGGGGGTGGATGTCGAATTTTATCTCCCTTCCTGGTTTCCAATGATTTATGATTTTTTTAGGGAATCTCCCAATTTTGCGGGGGTATTAGAGGTAGAGAATGAAGTAAGAGCTTTAGGAGAACATCTTGGGATAACGGTGCATGGCTCTTATGATCCGAACTTGTGCGGAGTAAACGCAACGGATTTTGCTGACTGGCTGCATCTTAAAGCGGAAAAGAGCATAAAAAACTTCAATTTTGTTTTAAACTGATATATGATACAAGGGTCAAAAAACGGAAATCTTTTTTGCGTGTAGGATAAGATTTCTGGCTTAGTGAAATGTACATTCCCATAGAGCAGATGCTTTTCATTGTGAACTTTGTTCGCAGACAATTATTGAATACCTGCAGGAGCGTAGGCTACAGGCTGGTAAATATGGATGATGTCCTTGCGTTTCCTTATCCATGTGATAAGCTGCTGAATTACAATATCTATGCACCGGAGGCAGATTATAAAGGGTTTTATCAGGAGGCAGAAATATATTGATCTCAACCGGCGGTTCTGATTGTGAGCACCTCGCGTTAAAGTTGGTAGAGGAGATTCGTAAGAGAGCCGGGGAAGAGATTACGTTTCATGTCATAGTCGGGGCAATGAATGAGGATAAAGAGACCATTTCCAATAAAGCAAAAGACTGTCCAAACATAGTTTTGCATGATCATGTTAAAAATATGAGTGATCTGATGCAGGCCTGCGACGTTGCGATCTCTGCCGCCGGAAGCACGCTTTATGAACTGTGTGCGACACAGACACCGACGATAACATACATTCTGGCAGACAATCAGATCCTGGGTGCGGAGGGTTTTGAAAATCATGGGGCATTGCAGTGTGCCGGGGATGTGAGACCGCTGGGGACGAAGATACTCGCGGAAAAGCTGCTGGAACTGACAATAGAGCTGTGCGTCGATTACGGCGGAAGGCGCCGAATTGGCGGGCAGATGTCTGAAGTGGTCGATGGGCGGGGTGCTGAGAGGATTGTGGAGGCGATCATGGCGTTAGTTTCAGTATGAGAGAGAAATCGGTTTCAAGATATTAGGATAGAGAGGGCAATAGCGAAGTGAAAAAAATAATGACTGTGTTTGGAACCCGCCCAGAGGCAATTAAGATTTGTCCGCTTGTCAATGAAATGAAGAAGAGACCGGGCTTAAATGTAGTGGTCTGTGTGACTGCCCAGCACCGCCAGATGCTGGATCAGGTGCTGGCGGCTTTTGGCGTTACGCCGGATTACGATCTAAATATCATGAAAGATCGTCAGACTCTTTTTGATATCACCAATCATATTCTGGACTCTGTCAAAGAAATACTGGAGGAGGAAAAACCTGATGTGGTTCTTGTTCATGGAGATACTTCCACTACGTTTGTGACTGCGTTGGCCTGTTTTTATCTTCGGATTCCGGTTGGACATGTGGAGGCAGGGTTGAGAACCTATGATATATACAGTCCATATCCAGAGGAGTTTAATCGCGAAGCGGTTTCTATTATTAGTCAGTACAATTTTGCGCCCACACCGCTTGCCGCGGATAATCTGAGACGTGAAGGGCGAAAGGAAAACAGCATTTATATCACAGGCAATACGGTGATTGATGCAATGCGGCATACGGTTCAGGAGCATTATGTGCATCCGGAGCTTGCATGGGTTGGGGACAGCCGGTTGATATTTATAACGGCTCACCGTCGCGAAAATCTGGGAGAACCCATGCACCATATGTTCCGGGCGATCAGGAGAGTTCTGGAGGAGCATCCGGAGTGCAAGGCCGTGTATCCGATTCACATGAATCCTGTTGTTAGGCAGGCCGCCCTGGAGGAACTTGGCGGATGCGAGCGAATACATATCATCGAACCGCTTGAGGTGTTTGACTGTCATAATTTTGAGGCGAGATCGTACCTGTGCCTTACAGATTCAGGCGGAATACAGGAGGAATGTCCTTCGTATGGAGTGCCGGTATTGGTTATGAGGGATACGACGGAACGCCCGGAGGGCGTTGCTGCAGGTACATTGAAGCTTGTGGGAACAGAGGAAGAGACAATCTATCAGAGCTTTAAGGAATTATTGGAGAATCCGCAGGTTTATAGCAAAATGTCGCACGCATGTAATCCGTATGGTGACGGGAATGCCTGTAAGAGAATTGCGGATATATTGGAATTTGGGGTTTATGAACCTTGGCAAGGGGAGTGATAAATTTTATCTCCATAGGGATATAATTTTCATCAGCATATTCCGTACTTCTTTTTCAGCCCGACC
>CAZNQZ010000357.1:0-2491 GCA_964575245.1 uncultured Lachnobacterium sp.
AAAGGCGGCAGCGGCGCTACGCAGCAGGAACCGTATAACGAGGTTCTGGCAAGCGCGGTTATGCGGCGGCTGAACATTCCCCATGTATCTTACACGCTTACTATTGAAAATGAATATCCGTACAGTATTTGTGAGGATTTTGTAACGTCCGATACAGAGTTTATCAGTGCATGGTATCTCATGCAGACGAAAAAAAAACTGAATCATGTTTCTGTATATCAGCACTATCTGAACTGTTGCGAAGCACTCGGTATCCCCGGTATTGTCGATGCGATTGACCGTATGTTGGTTGTTGATTTTCTGATCGTAAACGAGGACAGACATCAAAACAATTTCGGCGTTCTGCGCAATGCGGAAACACTTGAATGGCTCGGAGCGGCACCGATTTATGACAACGGAGCATCTATGTGGTTCGACAAACCTCTGTCTATGATACGGCCAATAGCCCCGAAAATCCCCTGCAAGCCGTTCAAAACAGACCATAGTGAACAGATCAGGCTTGTCTCCTCCTTTGATTGGCTTGATTTGTCCGCACTTCACAATATTGATGAGGAATATCGTGAGATAGTAAGGGATTCTCCCTTCGTAGATAATGCCCGCTGCGACGCGCTTTGTTTCGCTTTACAAAAACGGATAGAGTTGCTCGCCGGTATAGTAAACGAGCACACTGTTTTTTATAATCGCAACGACATTTCTTCTGATGTTGAGGAGGATATTGCATACAGCTGCAGCGAGGATGATCTGGAAATTTCTTGAGGCTTTTATGTTTGTTTTTGTGAACGTATTCGGCTTTTGGTCTTATCCGGAATGGTTGGATGGGGGTTAATGAGGAAAATAATATGTGGAAGATTGTAACGGACAAGAGGTATAAAAACCGTGAGCTGATTTTTCCGACGCAGCAGGCGGATGTCGGGACATTGGTAGAATTGTTTTCCGCGTATCCGGAGGTTCGGCGGATCATTATTTTTGGGAGCAGCGTAACATCTGCCTGCAATCCGTGGAGTGATATAGATATTTATGTGGACTTGGAAACGGAGTGTCGGCTAAAAAAGCCTCTTCTGCCGGTGCCAGTGGACCTGTGGACAAATTTTGATGTGGACAGCAGGCTGCTTGCAGAAATTCAGGAAAAGGGGGTTGTCGTGTATGGAGAATGAAACCTTATTAGATAGAGCCGTATCCGATTACCGGCTCGCGATAAAAAATTATATGTATTCCATCGGAGACGAACGAGAGCTGAATCTGGTTGGATATCTGCTGCAGCAGAGTTTGGAAATAGCGATTAAACATTTTTTAGAGACATCCGGCATTCGGTATTCAAGGACTCATGCGATAGAAGATTTGTTGGATGAGTGTGAACAAAATCATGTAGATCTCTGTATGAGCGAGGAATTGTACCAGTTTGCTCCGGCTATCACAAAATGGGAATCGAAAACGCGTTATATAAAAGATTTTCTTGTCTCAAAAAAACAGATAGAAACAGGATTTCGACTGATTTTTGCTTTTCTTGTCAGCAATGGTGTAGCAAAACAGAATCTGGATATTCCGAATATGGTTCTCCGCGACAACAAAGATCAAATCATAGAACCGGAGGAGGAAATTGACAGATCATGAGAAGGACAAGCGATAAATGAACGATGAATTAATTTCGCGGCTGATCGACGAAAAAACACATGGGATTAAGGGAGGCATCTATCACAAGCTGCAGATCGACTTTGCGTACAATTCCAACCATATCGAAGGCGGCAGGCTGACACACGACCAGACGCAGTATATTTTTGAGACAAAGACCGTCGGCATGGAACCGGCAAGAGTGGATGATATCATTGAAACGGTTAACCATTTCCGGTGCTTTGACTATATTTTAGAAACGCTGGCTGCTCCATTAGATACAGATTATATAAAGAAGCTGCATCGGCTCCTCAAAACGGCCACATTAAGCGCAGACAGTGCAGAGGCTGTTGTGGGAGATTTTAAGAAATATCCCAACTATGCGGGGGACATAAAGACGACCGCGCCAGAAAAGGTTGCGGATGAGGTTCTTGCACTGACAGAGCAGTATCTTATGAGCGGGAAGAATGGCAAACCGGCGGGGAAAAGGGCTATCTAATGGATACATGCCTTCTGATGCAGGATCAGATGAAAGCCGTTCTGGACTATTTTCAGATTGATTATGGAAAGGAACCGGAAGAAGAGAATCAGCCTACAGGTTTGTGAAAGAGAGGCATACTCTATGGTTTATCAAAACATGATGATTAAATCCGGAATGGAATTAGCGCTTTTTGTAAGGGCGGCGCTCGATGCGTCTTTTAAGGAACGGTTCCTTTTGCAGGATCTGCATAATTATGTGACAGCTCCCAATGACAAAAAGGTCTGCTGCCTGTATGGATTAAGGCGTACAGGAAAAACCACAATGGCGCTGCAGGAGATACGAAACCTTAACGATTATGATCATACTCTTTTTATCTGTTGTTCCTCGGACAAAACAATGTGG
>CAZNQZ010000358.1:0-2482 GCA_964575245.1 uncultured Lachnobacterium sp.
TGTCCATTTCGAAAATAGCCAAAAAAAACCAATTAACCAAATCCTCTTTTTCTGGTACTATATAAATGAAAGCTTTCAAATCAACCATGGAGTTGACTTGTTTATGCCTGGGTTTTATAATGTCAGTGTCGGTCTGACTGGCGGACAGCGCGCCAGAGCGGAGGACATCGGGATTAGAATCGCTGAGGTGAGGAGCCAGACCCATGAAACTGTTTATAAAAGAGCTTCGCAAACAACGGAATATGACACAGCAGGAGCTTGCCGACAGGCTTCAGGTCACCTTTCAGACAGTCAGCAAGTGGGAAAATAATGTAAATCTGCCGGATATTGCCCAGCTGCCAAGGCTGGCCGAAATATTTGGCGTAAGTACGGATGTCATTTTGGGTATCGAGCCGATGGAGAAGCACCCGGACCTGCGCAGGCTTGACAGCGCCGGGTATTGGGCGGACTGCCGCGAGCTGACCAAAATGTGGAAAGCATTGTACTGGAATGAGGATTATTTTGAGTTTCTGGTCCGGCAGGTGTGGAAATGGGACAAGCCCCTGGAAATACTGGATTTCGGCTGCGGATATGGCTATCTGGGCAGGAAGCTTCTGCCGTTGCTCCCGGTGGGCAGCAGCTATACGGGAATTGAGCTGGATGAGGCGCAGATCCATGAGGCGGAACACTATTTTGCGCAGACACCGTACAGGCACGAATTTATTCACCGGGATATCTATGATTACCGGCCCGGGAAAACCTTTGATCTGGCGGTGGGATTGTTCCTTGCCTCTTATATGCGCAGCCCGGAATTGCTGATTGAAAAGATGAAACAGTCGTTAAAGCCCGGAGGTATGCTGCTGCTGATTGATGCCAATTATGCGGTCGAGCAGGCAGGGTATTTTTCGGGCCTTGAGAAGGAAGAAAACGGCAGAAAATGCCCGGATTTCACAGACGTCTGGGAATATGAGAGGGCGAAGCAGGAGAGGGATTACCGGATGGGGACCAAGCTGCCGTATCTGCTCAAAACATGCGGCCTACGGCATATCCGGGCAAGAATCAGCGACATGGTCCAGATCTACGAGCCGGAGGATGATGCCAAAGGCGCGATGAATGACCTGTTCCGGTATGTCTATGAACATGAGGATAGCTTTTTGGAGGGCGCAGGCTATTTTACCGCCCGCGGCGCAACCTACCAGAAAGCATGCGAGTATGTGGACTACCTGAAAAAAACAAAGGACTATTTCGATTTGGAGTCGTCCATCGCCGTGAAGACATCGGGAATCTACTTTGTGTATGGCTACAACGGGGGAACATCCTATGAACTGGAAGGAAATCAGAACGCTTAACCCCGCAGTCACCTGCGGGGCCGTTGACGCAGCTCCTATGGAGGCAGGGTATGACGCCAGCCGTCTGGATATGCTGAACCAGCATATCCAGAGCCTTATCGAGGAGGGGCACATTTGGTCCGGAAGCTACTGTCTCTGGAGAAAGGGCAAGGTGTTTGCAAATGCCGCAATCGGCAGTCTGGCTGTAACATGGCAGGGAAGGGAGTTCTTTTTGCCGGACACCCTGTTTGAGCTGCAGTCTGTGGGAAAGGTTTTTACTGCCATCGCCATACTGAAGCTGATGGAGGACGGAATCCTGTATCTGGGCCAGCCTGTGAGAGAATGGCTTGCGGAATTTAATGCGGATGGTTTCCGGGATATTACCATCATGCAGCTGCTCACACACACCTCCGGAATCTGTGCTCTGGAGGGCACTGTTTTCGGTGACGACAGAAGCTGGCGCAGATTTGTGGATGAGCGGAACCCGAAGGACACCTGGATCAAAGCAGTTGTGGAGGCCGGGCTCCACGCAAGGCCCGGGACAGAATGGCTGTACTCCGTCGTCGGTTACTCCGTATTGGGGGAAATCATCGAGCGGGCATCCGGAATGAAGGCGGAGGCCTATATCAAAGAGCATATATTTATTCCCTGCGAAATGTATGAAACGCATTGGAGGAACCAGGCCACGGAGGAATTGACCGCACGGTATAATGTTGCGAATGAGACGGATCTAATGCTGGCGGAGAGGGCCGGGAAAAAGGGCTGGAAGGAGATGGCAAGGCCCACCTATCCGGCATATGACGGCATTCCCGAGACGGCGGGAGGGCAGATGTCAACCTGCCGTGAGATGATCCATCTGGGGGAAATGCTTTTAAGGGATGGCAATTACCGGGGAACCCGCGTGATTGGGAGGAAGGCGCTGGAATTTCTCTGGACCAATCTGCTGGGGGAGCATGTCCGTAACCGGACATACGGGCAAAACAGGCCCATATCCCACGGTGCGGGAATGCCAATATTTTCTCTAAAAACAGATTTGGATATGATGCTGTCAGAGAACACCCTCTATCACGAGGGGGCCGGGACATGCGCCCTTCTGGTGGATCGGGAAGAGGATTTTGCGGCCATGTTCCAGACAAGCTTCCGACGGGAGTTTGACTGGAATCACAGGGCGGTGA
>CAZNQZ010000359.1:0-2469 GCA_964575245.1 uncultured Lachnobacterium sp.
TTCCCTTTCTTGGGACACTCATTCCGGCGGTTGCCATTGCGGGGATCATGGAGGGGGAGCCAAAGCGTTTTTTTGCTGTCATGGCTGCGGTTCTGCTCCTTTCCCTTGCAGTGGGAATCTGCAGTGACATCAGCAGGCAGTATTTGCTGGATTGCCGTGTCTTTACCAGATTTCAGGTTTTTTTGTCTGATTATGTCAGCAATGTTTTGAAGGCGGATTATGAGAAGGTAGAGCCCGCGGAGCGGCAGAAGGAGATCAGCCTGGGGGCGAAGGCCGTCATCGGGGGCAACTGGGGTGTGGAAAAGCTCATGACGGAGTCCGTGGAATTTCTTGTGCAGATGTTTGGCCTCCTCACCTATGCGGCGGCGGTTTTGACGCTGGACTGGCGCATTTTGCTGGTGCTGCTGTTTACCTTTCTGCTGGACTTTGTCCTGCGGGGACATGCCGTACGCTACTATCAAAGACATCACGTGGAGCTGTCGGAGGCGAACCGGAGGCTGAATTATCTGGAGGAGATAAGCCTTGATCACGGAGCGGGAAAGGATATCCGTGTGTATGCCATGGACGGATGGTTTCGCAGTCTGTTTGCAAAGCTTCACGCGGATGCGGTAGATTTTCAGAGGCGTGCGGAGTTCCGTTTTTATATTCCGGCATTTGGAAATCAGTTCTGCGTGGCGGGGCAGGAGATTCTTGCCTATTTTGTTCTGGTCGGCCTTGTGCTTTCCGGAGACATTACGGTGGCGGAGTTTACCCTGCAGCTTGGGATGGTGCGGGGATTTACCAATTGGATCTTCGGCGTGGCTGGCTCCTTCGGCGCATTAAAAAAGGCCAACGGTGAGACAAACGATTACCGCTCTGTGTTGGAGATGACAAAGCCGGAGCGCTCCGGGGCAAAACCGGCGCCAAAAGTTACATCGGGGCCGGAAATCGAGTTTCGGGATGTGTCCTTCCGCTATCCGGGGGCCAAAGAGGATACCGTTTCCCATATCAGTTTCCGGATCAGGCCAAAAGAGAAGGTGGCGCTGGTCGGGAATAACGGGGCGGGAAAAACCACTCTGGTCAAGCTGCTGTGCGGCCTGTACCGGCCGACGGACGGAAGCATACTCGTAAACGGAGAGGACATCTCAGGGTGGGAGACGGAAGAATATCAGAGGCTGCTCAGCGTCGTGTTTCAGGATTCGTCCCTGTTTGCCTTTACCGTGGAGGAGAATGTGGCAGCCGTCGTGCCGGACGGCGAGGAAAAAAGGAGAGTCCGGGAGGCGCTACAGAGAGTGGGGCTTCTGGAGAAGGTACAGGGGCTTTCAAAGGGAGAAAAGACATATATCACCCAGACGCTGGATGCCGGCGGCGTGGAGTTTTCCGGCGGAGAACGGCAGAGGCTGCTGCTGGCCCGGGCGGTATACCAGAACGGCCCGGTGTTGATTCTGGATGAGCCGACGGCGGCACTGGATGCGATTGCGGAGAGCCGTCTGTATGAGGAATACAGTCAGTTGACCGGGGGGAAGACGGCATTGTTTATCTCCCATCGGCTTGCCAGCACCAGATTCTGCGACCGGATTCTTTTGCTGGAGAACGGAAGGGTTGCGGAGGAGGGGACGCATGAGGCCCTGATGGATAAGCGGGGGAGGTATCGGGAGCTGTTCGAAATACAGAGCCATTACTACAGGAAAGGAGGGGGGACGGAGGATGGAGTGTAAACGGTCGAAGGGAGAGACAATCAAGAAGGTATTTCGCCTGATTATGCCCGTCGAGCCCACATTTTTGCCGCTGCTTCTGTTTGTGAAGCTGATTGCCGCAGGACATCCCTTTGTCAATCTTATCTTCGGCAGCAGGATCATCGATATGGTCGTCGGCGGTAAGAGCCTTTCTGAGATTATGCAGACGGTTTTTGTGATGACGGCCTGTAATCTTGTTCTGGGCGTCGTACACTGGCGGCTGGAGAGCGTGCTGGGCGTAAAGCGGTGCAGTATCGACGCGCGCATCGTTCAGCTCATCACGGAAAAGTCGATGCAGATGGATTATGAGCAGCTGGAAAAAAAGGAGACGCTGGAGCTGGTTCACAAGGCGCAGGAGGGAATGTCCAGCAACGGGGACATCGTCTATTTCTGCACGCAGCTCGGTAATCTTGTGGAGCTGGCGACGGGGATGGTCTATTCTTTTATTCTGTTCCTCGGTGTGTGCATTCCGGTAAAAACAGCCGGGACAGACACAATGACAAAGATACTGAATGCGTGGTGGAGCCCGGGCTTTCTGGTGGCGGCCTCTGTCTGCGTTTTGGCGGCAAAGAATATTCTGCAGAGAGAAAACGGGAGACAGAGTCAGCTGAACTTTGAGCGGAATGTGGAGTTCAACCGCCGGTTTGGCTATTATTTTAATTTTATAAATTACTACAGGGAGGGGAAGGATATCCGTGTGTACCATATGCAGGACATGATTGTGGGCGGCCTTCGGGAGAGCAGTGAAAATTAC
>CAZNQZ010000360.1:0-2469 GCA_964575245.1 uncultured Lachnobacterium sp.
GTTGAAGTTTATGTAAAAGGCCCGGGTTCCGGCAGAGAGGCGGCGATCCGTGCGCTCTCTGCGTGCGGGCTTGAGGTTACATCCATCCGCGATGTGACGCCGGTACCTCACAACGGATGCCGCCCACCAAAGCGTAGAAGAGTTTAATTAGGAGGTATTGATCGAGATGGCAGTTAATAAAGTACCAGTGCTGAAAAGATGCAGATCTCTTGGCTTGGAGCCAAGCTATTTGGGATATGATAAGAAGTCGAGAAGAAATCTGACCAGATCCAACCGTAAGGTTTCTGAGTACGGGCTTCAGCTGCGCGAGAAGCAGAAGGCAAAGTTTATTTACGGCGTCATGGAGAAGCCGTTCCGCAACTATTATGAGAAGGCAGACAGGATGAAGGGACTGACCGGCCCGAACCTGCTCATCATGCTTGAGAGCAGACTGGACAATGTCGTGTTCCGCCTCGGTTTTGCGAGAACCAGAAGAGAGGCGCGCCAGATGGTCGGCCACAAGTTTATCACCGTGAACGGCAAGGTCATCAACATCGCTTCTTACCTTGTGAAGGCTGGTGATGTAATTGAAGTCAAGGAGGACAAGAAGAGTTTTCAGCGCGTGAAGGACATTATCGAAGTCGCTGGCGGAAGGCTCGTCCCGGAGTGGCTGGATCTGGATTCAGAAAAGCTGCAGGGCACCGTGAAAGAGTTACCTTCCCGCGAGCAGATTGATATTCCGGTCAATGAAATGCTTATTGTCGAGTTGTACTCTAAGTAATCAGACATAGAGGCCGGACAATACCCGAGAAGGAGGGACTTTATAGTGTTCGATTTTGAAAAACCAAAAATTGAGATCGCTGAAATTTCAGAAGACAAGACATTTGGAAAGTTTGTAGTGGAGCCTCTGGAGAGAGGATACGGGACAACACTTGGCAACTCTCTGAGAAGAATCATGCTCTCCTCACTGCCGGGCGCATCGGTCAGCCAGGTCAAGATTGAAGGTGTTCTGCATGAATTCAGTTCGATTCCCGGGGTAAAGGAAGATGTCACTGAGATCATCATGAACATTAAGAACCTCGCAATACGCAACAACAGCTCCTCCAATGAGCAGAAGGTTGCCTACATTGAAGTGGAAGGGGAAGGCGTTGTCACAGCGGCGGACATTCAGTTTGATTCGGACATTGAAATCATGAATCCGGAGCTTGTGATCGCGCACCTCAACGGCGGTGCGGACTGCAAGCTGTACATGGAGCTCACGATCACAAAGGGGAGAGGATATGTCAGCGCCGAAAAGAATAAGTCTGATGATACTCCGATCGGTGTTATCGCCGTGGATTCCATCTATACTCCGGTGGACCGGGTCAATGTGACCATCGAGAATACCCGCGTGGGTCAGGTGACGGATTATGACAAGCTGACGCTGGATGTATATACAAACGGCACCCTTGGGCCGGACGAGGCGGTCAGCCTTGCGGCGAAGGTGCTCAGTGAGCATCTGAATCTCTTCATTGATCTCTCTGATGCGGCACAGCAGGCGGAGATTATGGTGGAGAAGGAGAACGACGCGCAGGAGAAGGTTCTGGAGATGAACATCGACGAGCTGGAGCTGTCCGTCCGTTCCTACAACTGCTTAAAGAGAGCCGGGATCAATACGGTTGCTGAGCTCATCAACCGCACGCCGGAGGATATGATGAAGGTGCGCAATCTGGGACGCAAGTCTCTGGAGGAGGTGCTCGCCAAGCTGAAGGAGCTGGGCCTGCAGCTGAATCAAAGTGACGAGTAGAATCTGCGGAGTGAAATAGCGGATGGCAGTCCCAATAAGACCGAAGTGCGTGGGAATGTCTAAACATTGGGTCTGGTTTCAGTAAGTCCGAAGAGCGTGGCCGGATACCCCACAATATGGAGGAAAAACAATGGCAATGTATCGTAAACTTGGAAGAACATCCGATCAGAGGAAGGCTCTGCTGAGAGGTCAGGTGACCGCTCTGATCGCAAACGGAAAAATTATCACCACCGAGGCGAAGGCGAAGGAGGTCCGCAAGATTGTGGAGGGTCTTATCGCAAAGGCTATCCGGGAGAGGGATAATTTCGACGAGGTTACCGTGACCGCAAAGGTCGCCCGCAAGGACAAGGACGGCAAGAGAGTCAAGGAAGTGATCGACGGCAAGCGCGTGACTGTATATGACGAGGTGGAGAAGACCATCAAAAAGGATCGCCCGTCCCGTCTGCATGCGAGGAGAGAGATCCTCAAGGTTCTCTATCCGGTCAAGACAACAGACGGAACCAAAAGAGGCACGAAACAGGTGGATCTGGTTGCAAAGCTGTTTGACGAGATTGCTCCGAAGTATGCCAGCCGCAACGGCGGTTACACAAGAATTGTAAAGATTGGCCAGCGCAAGGGTGACGGCGCTCTCGAGGTTCTCATCGAGCTTGTATAAGGGACACTTGAACCGGTGCAGCGTTTGCTGCGCCGGTTTTTTCACATCA
>CAZNQZ010000361.1:0-2460 GCA_964575245.1 uncultured Lachnobacterium sp.
ACAAGAACACTTGTTTGTCAAGAACATATTTTCGAAAAAAATTCAGCGACAGATCCGGCTATCCCACATACCACTCCGCCTGCGCATGAAACATCCGGGCATACAGTCCGCCCTTTTTCATCAGCTCGTCATGAGTGCCCGTCTCCTGTATCCGTCTGTCCGCCAACACAACAATTCTGTCGCAGAATTTGCAGGAGGACAGTCGGTGCGAGATATAGATCGCCGTCTTATTTTTTACAAGCTGATAAAACCGGTTGTATATCTCATATTCCGCCACCGGATCGAGGGCTGCGGTCGGCTCATCCAGAATGACAACCGGAGCATTGCGGAACAGTGCCCTCGCGATGGCAACCTTTTGCCCCTGCCCGCCGGAGGGCTCGACCCCGTCCGCATCGTAATCCCTGGACAGGATTGTGTCCCCCTTTTTTTCCAGTTGATTTACCCAGTCGGCAATTCCGCTGATTTCGTATATGGATGCCAGATTCCCGGCATCGGTTCCCTCCATGCCCAGCCGGATATTTTCATCCAGGGTGTATCCAAACAGCTTGAAATCCTGAAATACCACCGCCAGCAGCCGGATATATTCCTCATAGGAATACTCCCGGATATCTCTTCCATTTATGAGAATCTCGCCCTCCGTCGCCTCGTACAATCTGCATATCAGCTTGACTAGCGTAGACTTGCCCGCGCCGTTTAAACCCACGACAGACAATCGTTCCCCCTGGTGTATCGTCAGATTGATATCCTGCAGTATGTACTGTTCGGCTCCCGGATACCGGAAGGACACATGGCGAAAGCAAATCCCGTCAAATTCCTCCTGTGCTATGCCGGTGCAGCCAATCCTCTCCTCGTCCTCCAGCTTCATAAAATCAAGAAACGCGCGCATGAAATTACATTTCATCATAAGCTGCTGCACGTTGTGAATGATCGGGAGCAGGCATCCGTTTGTAAAGGTTTCCATCGCGGCGATGCACATGACAAGCTCGGCGATGCGCAGTCTTCCCTCAATCGCCATCATTCCGAGCAAACAGTAGGCAAATCCATTGCAGAACGCCGATACTGCGGCCCCCGGCACGCCCCATAGGAACTGCTTGACGGCGCACGCATGATCCATCTCATTCAAAGCCTTTGCATTTTGCAGGGCCTTCTGCTCCACCAGCTCTGTGCCGTCATACAGCCGCAGCTCCTTGGCAAATTCCCGGCGGGTTATTTTCGTATAAATGTATGAGTAGAACTTGTTTATGGCCGGTGTTTTCTCAAATACTTCCTGTGAGGCCCTGTTGATCCGCGAGGTACAGAAGGCATTCACACACACGGACAGTGCGGTGACGAGCAGTATCCAGAAGGACACATGCACAAGAAGATAGGCAACTCCCGCAAACGTGGCGGCGCCGGCACAGATTCCGGTCACACAGTCGGTCAGGCCCCTGATACCGCCGGAATACCACGACATCCCTGTCTCTGCCTTCTGCTCCGCCTCAATGGAGCTTTCCTTTTCCGTATATGCAAACCTCATATTCATGGCTTTCTTTGATATCATCATGTCAAAGCATCTGTCAAACCAGTCCTCCTGCCTGTTTCTGGTTTCCTGCAGCACGCGGAGAATGACCGCAAACAAGTAGTTCCCCAGGACAAGCACCGCCGCGTACAGAAACAGCCTGCCGGTGTCCTGCCTGCCCATCAGCTCGTCGATCAAAAAGCGGGGGAACAGGATGTTGATAAATGGCCCCAGGGACATCAACGTGATGGACAAAAGGATTACTGCGGGATAACTCCTTCTCTCCTTTGCTGCCATCCCGTAAAAATATCTGCATACCTGAAGACACTGGATTGCCTTTTCCCTAAACTGCTTCATCGCCCTGACCCTCCCTGTAGTATTTGGCCTGCATCTCAAACATTCTGCTGTATCTGCCGCCCGCCGTCATAAGCTCGCTGTGGTGGCCGTACTCCACCAGCTCCCCATCCTCAAACATGGCTATGGCATCGCAGAATCGGGTACTCGCCAGGCGATGCGAGATATAGACGGCCATTTTACCATGAACCAGCTGATCAAAATCTTCATACAGCCTGCTCTCCGCCATGGCATCCAATGCCGCCGTCGGCTCGTCCAGAACCACAATCGGAGCATTTTTGTACAGGGCTCTCGCCAGGGCCAGCTTCTGCCGCTCTCCCCCCGACAGAATGACGCCGTCATTGTGCAATAGTTTCAAAATGTCGGTATCAATGCCCTTTTTCCATTCCTTTAATTTGTTTTCCAGACCGGCATTGCAAATGCAGGTGCGCACAAGCTTACGGTCTGTCATTGCCCCCGGCTTCATCGACACGTTTTCCGCCAGCGTGAACGCATAGCACTCCATATCCTGAAATACGGGAGAAAACAGCCGGTAATAGCTTTGGGTATTGTATTCTCTGATATCCACTCCGTTTAGCAGGATGCGCCCCTCCGTCGGTTCGTACAGT
>CAZNQZ010000362.1:0-2447 GCA_964575245.1 uncultured Lachnobacterium sp.
TTGTCTGTGGTAAGGGGGGACCCGCTAGCGGGGGGATTCCTTATCACCCATGATCCTTACCCTTTTTTCTCAGCCTCCGGAAAAACTCCAACAGCATCTGCGAGCACTCTTCCTCAAGCACTCCCCTGACAATTTCCACCTGATGGTTGAATTCTTTCATCTGCAAAAGATTGAGCACGGACCCGGCGCAGCCCGCTTTGGGGTTCATAGCGCCGATTACGACCCGCTGCATCCGTGACTGTACAATCGCTCCGGCGCACATCTGACAGGGCTCCAGGGTCACATATATCGTGCAGTCCTCCAACCGCCAGTCCCCGGTCTTCCTGCACGCTTTGCGGATGGCGGAAAGCTCCGCGTGCGCGAGCGTATTCTTGTCGGTGTTGCGGCGGTTGTAGCTTCGCGCGATGATTTTCCCCTCCCGCACGATTACGCAGCCGATCGGCGCCTCGTCGATAGCGTCCGCCTTTTTCGCCTGAGCCAGCGCCGCTTTCATATATTTAGCATCTTCCGTCAAAATCCATGTGCTCCTCTCTTTACAAAAGCTCAAAGGAATTATATCATAACATTATTAAAGAAGCAAAACAGAAAGGGAAAAAATGCAATTTATATATGAAACCGAGAGATTACTGTTAAAAGTCGTCAACTCCGCGGCAGCGGAACAGATTCTGGATTTTTATCTCAGGGACAAGGAGCTGTTCGAGCAGTTTGAGCCTGAACGCATACCCGACTTTTACACCATAGAAAAACTCCGGAAAATTGCTGATTTAGAGTATCATGCTGCTGAAAGTGGCAGTATATACAGGTATTATGCCTACGAGAAGGAGAATCCCGGCAGGATCATCGGAACCATCTGCTTTCACGATATCCGCCGGGGATTCTCCTCTCACTGTGAGATCGGTTACAAGTTTTCGAGCGCCTGCCACCGCAGGGGCTATGCGACCGAGGCGCTCGGCGCGATCACGCGGGCAATCTTCTCGGATCTAAAGCTGAACTACATCACAGCCTGGGTTCTGCCGGACAACATTGCGAGTATCCGGCTGCTCACCCGGGTTGGATTTTCCTTTGAGAGAATCAAACGCAGCCATCTTTTCCTGCAGGGGCGCTGGAGGGATCATGCGCTGTATGTTATGACCAATCCAAACGAGCGGCAGCCCTCCCTGTTTCAATCCAGACGGCATAGCCAGTAGCCCTGCACGCCGGCAGCGGTTCCCGCCGGACTGTGGATGTCTGATATGTCTTCAGTGCTGGCGGGTTCAAATTCCGGAAAACCGAACATGGCGGCCATCATTCGCTCTGGCTGCTCATAAATGCCCGGAACTCCCAGGTAGCGGCTCGTTTTTTCTCCCTCCGGGACGGTTTTCAGGATCAGGTAGCGATAATTAAAGAAACCGTGAATCAGAAAGCTGTTGCTGCACAGATGCCAGTTGCTTTTCGGAAGGCTGCGGATATCCGTGATATCAATTCTCCGGAACGTGGCCTTCGGCGGCGGGAGCTCGGCGTTTGTCACATCCGTGGCGCGGAGCATTTCGGAGGCCGCGTGTGATCCGCCGTCATGGTCGCAGACTGCTACGGGAGGACTGGAAATTTCCTCCGGCTTCGGCACGCTGATTTCCGGCAGAGGCGTCTTTGCTTCCTGAGGCGGAAGAATCGGAGCCTGCTCCTCCCCGGATGTTGGCTGCTCCTGTGGTTCTGTCGAAGGAGCTTCTGTTTCCGGCGCAGGCATTTCTGTTTCCGGCGCAGGCATTTCTGTTTCCGGCGCAGACATTTCTGTTTCCGGCACTGGCATCAGAGGTGGTTGTGCCGCTTCCTGAGGCGGAAGAATCGGAGCCTGTTCTTCTTCGGGGGTTGGCTGTTCCTGCGGTTCTGCCGCAGGAGTTTCCGTTTCCGGCACTGGCATCAGAGGGGGTTGTGCTGTCTCCTGTGCGGGCAGGGGCGGAGCCGGCGTCTCCTCCCGCGCGCTCTCATAGGAGCGGAATTCTCCGCGCAGAACGGCCTCCGGCACCTGTTCTGACCAGCAGCTCACCAGAAGCGTATTCCCACAGCGGATAGCTACCGCCAGTATATCGTCAACCGTATATCCGCTGTCTCCGAGGAAATTGCGGGCGAAGAACAGCTTCATGCGGCCGCCCTGCACGCCCATTGGCATTTCTCCGGCGGTGACGGCCAGAGGCTCCTCCCTGCGGACAATCAGATGGACAGGCGCGCGGCCCGTAAAGCGGTCCGCGCCGCGCACCTGTATTTCCATCCGGCATCCGTCGTCTCGAATATCTGCCTTGATAAATCCCGCATTTTTCCCGCGTTTTCCCTGATCGTACCTATAAACATAGGTGACAAACCGTCTCAAATTCATGTTGACTCCTGCAATTATTTCTAATTTCTCCTCATATTTTATGAGCGGCTGCGGCAGAATATCATCAGAAAATTTCATTGACAATTATTGGGCAATG
>CAZNQZ010000363.1:0-2442 GCA_964575245.1 uncultured Lachnobacterium sp.
TCGGCCTGTCGCTGTTTGCGCTGCTCGTGTTGTGGCCGGTGATGCTGGTGACAGCAATTGCGGTCAGGCTGAAACTGGGCAGCCCGGTGGTGTTTGAGCAGGAGCGCCCGGGATTGGGAGGAAGAATTTTTACTATCCGGAAGTTTCGGACCATGACCGATGAGCGAGACGAGAATGGAAAACTGCTGCCGGATGAGTTGCGGCTGAGAAAGTTCGGGAAATTATTGAGATCGACATCCGTTGATGAGCTGCCGGAACTGGTCAATATCATAAAAGGAGATATGAGCATCATAGGGCCAAGGCCGCTTTTGGTCGAATACCTGCCAAGGTATTCCGAGGAGCAGAAACACAGGCATGACGTGAGGCCGGGCCTGACGGGGCTGGCACAGGTGAGAGGAAGAAATGAGCTGTCCTGGGATGAGAAGTTTACAGAGGATTTGGAATATGTGAATCATATCACATTTACCGGGGATGCGAAGATCCTAAAAGATACGATAAAGGCTGTATGGAGGCGCGAAGGGATACATAGTCAGACATCGGAGACGATGGAAGTTTTTGGGGGCAGCGAGCAATGAGCAATAAATGCAATGGGTAACGGCGGCTATAGGGCTGCCGTTTTTGTGTGCAAAAAGCAAAAGGAAGTCAGATAAATGAAACCGTTATATATTATTGGTGCAGGCGGGTTCGGAAGAGAAGTGGCGTGGCTTGTAGAGAGGATCAATGAAATATCTCCGGTCTGGGATTTTAGGGGATTTATTGATGATAATCAGGCGCTGTGGAATAGGGAGGTTGACGGATACAAAATCCATGGAGGATGTTCCATTCTTGAACAGAGCAAAGAGGATGTATGGTGCGTTTTTGCCATAGGGAATGCAGCTATCCGGTGCAGTGGGGTAAAGCGCTTACAGTCTTTGGGGCATATCCATTTTGCTGCACTGGTCGATCCGGATGTGAAGATGAGCAGTTCTGTAACCATCGGTGAAGGATCTATTATTTGTGCGGGCACGATTCTCACCGTCGATGTTTGTATAGGAAGTCATAACATCATAAATCTTGACTGTACGATAGGCCACGACGCAGTATTAGAGGATTTTGTAACCTTATATCCGTCCGTAAACATTTCGGGCTGCGTAAAAATCGGGAACACTACAGAGATCGGAACCGGCTCACAGATTATTCAGGGCATTGAAATCGGGTCCGGCAATATTATTGGTGCGGGTGCCGTGGTGGTTAGGAAAATCAGAGAGGCGGGGACCTATGTGGGGGTTCCGGCTAGAAAACAAAGATAGGCGATTATGAAAATACTTGTTTTGACAAACCATACGGTCGGACTGTATAAATTCCGAAGAGAACTTCTTGAAAAACTGGTTGAAGAACACCACAAAGTCTATGTATCCGTTCCAGAGGACGAATATACCCGGGAGTTAAAAAGCATCGGCGTAACTGTCATCCACAACCAGTACATGGATCGGAGGGGCACAAATCCGATTCAGGACTTAAAGCTGCTGAGTTATTACCGGGGGCTGTTAAAAAAAATCCGGCCCGGAATGGTCTTAACCTATACCATAAAGCCAAACGTGTATGGAGGATACCTGTGTGGGAGAATGAAAATCCCCTGTATTGCCAATGTCACAGGGCTTGGAACCTCCATCCAGAACGGCGGGGTGTTGCAGGTGCTCACACTTTTCTTATATAAAATCGGGCTGCGGAAAGCACAGAAGGTCTTTTTCCAGAATGAAGAAAACCGCCGCTATATGCTTGCGCATGGGAGTGTTGACACAGGGAGGACAGAGGTACTTCCCGGGTCCGGGGTCAACACAGAACAACACTGTTACGAGCCCTATCCGGAAACGGATGAAAGAATAATTCTCACCACAATCGGGCGGATCATGAAAGATAAGGGAATTGATGAGCTAACCGGAGCGGCAGAAGAAATAAAGAAACGACATCCGGAAACGATCTTTCGTCTCATCGGAGATTTTGAGGAAGCCTATGGTGAAAAAATACGCCAAATGCAGGAGAGAGGAATCATTGAGTATTTGGGCGTGAAAAAAGACATACATCCATTTATAGCGGAGAGCCACGCCGTCATCCACGCATCCTATCACGAAGGGATGAGCAATGTCCTGCTGGAGGCCGCATCCACAGGACGCCCGGTGATTGCGACAAATGTACATGGCTGTATCGAAGCGTTTGAACCAGGGGTAACAGGGATCGCATGCGAGCCGGGGAAAACGGAAAGCCTGGTACAGGCAATCGAGAAATTTCTGTCCATGTCCCATGAGGAAAAAGAAAGAATGGGGAGGGCAGGGCGCGAAAAAATCGTAAAGGAATTTGACCGTCAAATTGTAGTTGATACATATATGGCAGAGATACAGAAAAGCCGGATAAAAAAATGACTGTGCAGACAGTCGTTTTTTAATTTAAGGAGAAGCAGTTGCT
>CAZNQZ010000364.1:0-2439 GCA_964575245.1 uncultured Lachnobacterium sp.
AGGTCGATAATTGCCTGCGATTTTATTTCCAACTCTTTTGCGAGTTCATGAACTCTCATTTTTGCCATATATGAATTTCCTCCGTTATTCAGTTTTTAATTTAGATTCCACGGCCTTCGCCAGCCTTTCGTCCGTCACGGCGAGGGACGCCCGGAATTCCTTTCCTATACACCGTCCAAGGCTCTCCTTGTCTCCGTAGCAGTACATTGGCACATGATAGAAATCCGTCATATCCCGAAAGCTCTTCTTCGTTCCGTCGGACGCCTCCGCCGCGACGATCACAAGATGAGCATTACCGGATTTAACCGCTTTTTCCGTGGAGAACTCACCGCTGACGACACTGCCCGCCTTCGCCGCGATCCCCAGCATGGATAACACCTTATCACCTGGCAAGCGCGCTCATCTCCTTTTCCAGCCCGTCATACAGCGACCCGGGAATTTCCGCCTTCAGCGACCGCTCCAGCCCTCTGGATTTGCGCGCCAGCCTCAGACATTCCGGGTTCAGGCACAGATAGGCGCCCCGCCCGTTTTTTTTCCCCGTAGCGTCCAAAAGAACCGCATCCTCCGTCCGTATGACGCGGATCATCTCTCTTTTATCCTTCATCTGCCGACAGCCGACACACTGGCGGACAGGGATCTTTTTATTTGCCATGATACGCCTCTATTCCCTTGATTCCTCCGGCACGTCAGCCTCCTCCAGGCCCCCGTCCTCCGGATATGCCCCGTCCTCGTCCCCGTAGCTCTCGTCGTAATAGTACTCCTCTTCCTCGTCCTCGTACTCATTCTCATAATCCAGAAAATCACCGGACTCTCTCGCCTGCGTCTCGCTCTTGATGTCGATCTTATAGCCGGTCAGGCGCGCCGCCAGCCTGGCGTTCTGCCCCTCCTTGCCGATGGCGAGGGAGAGCTGGTAGTCCGGAACCACGACCTTCGCCGCCTTCTCGTCTGCGTCCGCAATAACAGAGATCACCTTCGCGGGACTGAGGGAATTCTGAATCAGAATCGCCGGGTTTTCATCCCATATGACAATGTCGATCTTCTCCCCGCCCAGTTCATCCACGATGGCGTTGACTCTGGCTCCGTTCATTCCCACGCAGGCGCCCACGGGATCCACGTCCGGATCGTTGGACCACACGGCAATCTTTGTGCGGCTCCCCGCCTCGCGGGAAATGCCCTTGATCTCGACAATCCCCTCGCGCACCTCCGTCACCTCGGACTCAAACAGCCGCTTGACCAGCTCCGGATGCGTTCTGGACACTAAGATCTTCGGCCCCTTGGAGGTCGACTTCACCTCCAGAATGTACACCTTGATGCGGTCGGTGGGCTTGAAATGCTCTCCCCTGATCTGCTCGCTCTCCGTCAGAAGGGCATCCGCCCTGCCGAGATTGACGCTGATGTTGCGCCCCACATAGCGCTGCACCACGCCGGTCACCACATCCTTCTCCTTGCTGTTGTACTCGTCGAAGATGACCCTGCGCTCCTCCTCCCGGATTTTCTGTAGAATCACATTTTTGGCATTCATCGTAGCAATGCGGCCGAACTCCTTGGATTTCACCTCGACCTGTACGATATCGCCCAGTGCAAATTGGCCGTCGATCATCTGCGCGTCCGCCAGCGAAATCTGCTCCAGCGCATCCTCCACCTCTTCGACAACGGTCTTTTCCTGAAAGCAATGATATTCGCAGGTGTCCGGATCAATGACTACTTTCACGTTTTCCGCTTTGCCGAAATGGTTTTTGCACGCGGTGATCAGGGAATTTTCGATCGCCTCCAGCAGAACCTCCTTGCTGATATTTTTCTCCTGCTCCAATATCGTCAACGCTTCTAATAACTCCTGATTCATGTTGTTCTCCTCCTAATCTGATTTTGTTATCGTAAGCTTTGTTATCAGAAATGTACGGCCAGACGGATCAGCGCGATGTCCGCCCTGGCGAAGGTCCGCTCCCCTCCGTCCTCAGCTGCGATCGTCACAGTCGACTCATCATAGGACTGCAGGATTCCGAAAAAATCCTTGCAGCGGTCAATGGCGCGGTAGGTCCGAATCTCAATCTCCTTACCCACGCTGCGGGCAAAATCCCGCTCCTTTTTCAGCGGCCGTCCCAGCCCCGGAGAACTCACCTCAAAGGAGTATGCGTTCGGGATAAAATCCTCCGCATCGAGCAGATCATTCATTTCCCGGGCCACAGCCTCGCAGTCGTTGATGGTGATGCCGCCCTCCTTGTCGATGTACGCCCTCAGATAATAGGTCCCGCCCTCCCTGACATACTCCGTATCGACAAGCTCATAGTGAAAGCGCTCCAGGATCGGCGTAATCAGCGCCTCCAGTTTTGCCGCATAGCTGTCAGCTGACAATTCTGTCACCTCTTTCCTGATATTTAACGAAAATTGAGAGAGAACTGATGTCCTCTCTCAACCACAAACTCTATGTTACTTAACTAC
>CAZNQZ010000365.1:0-2400 GCA_964575245.1 uncultured Lachnobacterium sp.
CGCCGGAAACTGGAAGATGAATATGACTCCCAGTCAGGCGGTTAAGCTGGTGGACGAGCTGAAGCCTCTGGTGGCCTCCGACTCGGTGGATGTGGTGTACTGCGTGCCGGCAATCGACATCGTGCCGGTAGTAAATGCGGTGAAGGGGAGCAATGTAGAGGTCGGCGCCGAAAATATGTATTTTGAGGACAAGGGAGCATACACCGGAGAGATCTCCGCTGAGATGCTGGTGGATGCCGGCGTAAAGTATGTAATTCTCGGCCATTCCGAGCGGCGCGACTACTTTAAGGAGGATGACGCGCTCTTAAACAAGAAGGTGAAGAAGGCCTTTGAGGCTGGGCTGACGCCGATCCTGTGCTGTGGGGAGACTCTGGAGCAGAGAGAGATGGGAGTGACTCTGGACTGGATTCGCCTTCAGATTAAGTCGGATCTGGAAGGCGTGCCCGCGTCCGACGTGGCGAAGCTTGTCATTGCCTACGAGCCGATCTGGGCCATTGGAACCGGAAAGACAGCAACCTCGGATCAGGCGCAGGAGGTATGCTCTGCGATCCGCGCTTGTATCCGTGAGATCTACGACACAGAGACCGCGGAGTCTGTGCGCATCCAATACGGCGGCTCCGTGAACGCGGGCAATGCGGCGGAATTGTTTGCAAAACCCGATATCGACGGAGGTCTGGTAGGGGGCGCAAGCTTAAAGCCGGATTTTGGGAAAATTGTCAATTATTAAATGATAATTAAATTTGATAAGTTAAATCGCGAATAAACAAGTGGATTGATCGTGCCGCGCGTACACATGAGAGATGGTATTAAAACATTATGTGGGTGTGCGGCACGTTTTAAGTTACTCTTTACAATCCCCCGAAAAGTCGTTAAAATATGGAGTATGAAAAAGAGTCGGAAAAAATTTGCGGTATTGCTTCTTGTGCTTCAGTTTGGGCTGGGTGCGGCGGCCTGCAGGGAGAGTGAGAATCCTGGCACCCAAACAGAGACACAGGGGGATACACAGCATGAAACGGATCAACTAAATAATTCAGAAAAAGAGCCGGACATGCCGGCGGCGGACGAGGCGCTCGGCGTGATTTTAGAGCATGGGACGAGGGATTTTTTCCGGGGATATCCGGTGGATGAGGCGTTTCTGTGCTGGGTCGGCGCTCATTACGGGCAGGCGGCGCTGGACGAGCTGGCGCAGAAACTGTCCGAGGGGACGGCGGATGAATCGCTGTGGCATGACCTCACAGGGAATACCATGCATGTGTTGTACGCGCTGTACTGTAGGGATGCCGGGTTTTCGACCTATCTCTGGGAGGACATCATGTGGAAGACAGCGGCTGACCCGGAGTGTATCACGATCGATCTGGTCGGAGATATAAATTTTGACGAGCGCTGGCACACGATGCGGGCGGCGGAGGCGGCAGGCGGCGTCGGCGCGTGTATCACCGAGGATGTACAGAATACGTTAAAGTCGGCGGATATCACAGTGCTCAACCATGAGTTCACTTACGCGAAGGAAGATACGCCGCTGGCGGGCAAGACCTATACCTTTAAGAGCGATCCGGCAAACGTTAAGCTTCTGGATCTCTTTGGCGTGGATCTGGTGAGCCTGGCGAACAATCATGTCTGTGATTACGGCGTCCAGGGACTGCTCGACACGTTTGAGACGCTGGAGCAGGCGCAGATTCCGTACTGTGGAGCCGGACGGAATGCCGGGGAGGCCTCCGCGGTGAGCTATTTTGTGATCGGCGGCAGGAAGATCGCGGTGGTCAGCGCGACGGAGATCGAGCGCTACAGCAACTATACCAAGGCGGCCACAGATACAGATCCGGGTGTTCTGAGGACACAGCAGGAGGAGGCCGTTGCCGCCGCATTCCGGGAGGCGAAGCGGCGGAGCGATTATGTGATTGCCTATATTCACTGGGGCGCGGAGGGAAATCTGATCCGCGACGACATGCAGCACTCGCTGGCGAATACTTACGCGCGCGCGGGGGCTGACGTGGTGATCGGAGGGCATACGCACCGGCTGCAGGGCATGGCCTTTATCAATCAGGTGCCGGTGGCGTACAGTCTGGGCAATTTCTGGTTTTCCTCCGGAACGCTCTACACGGCTATCGCGCAGATCCAGATTGACGGGGAGGGCGAGCTCTCTCTCAAGATGATTCCGTGCATCCAGAGGAATGAGAAGACCGAGCTTTTGAAAACTGAGGTGGATATCCGGGCGTTTTACCATTATCTTGCGGATATTTCCACGGACATTGCTATCGACGGGGACGGGTGCGTGCATTCCTATACCGGGGCGGCAGGGGAGGCGGCAGAAGGCTATGTGTATACCTCCGGGCAAAACTATGCGGATCACGCGTCAGATCTCGATCTGGAGGGCAGACCGATTGATATTGTCGGCAATTT
>CAZNQZ010000366.1:0-511 GCA_964575245.1 uncultured Lachnobacterium sp.
CGTCCAGCGTTTCGGCGACCTGATGTGCGGGCGCAGGAGCAACGCCAAACGGATCGCAGAGGGGCTGGTAACCCCCACATTGGCCGCCACCCCCGGAGACCTGAGCCTGGTGCTGCCCAAGCGCATTCTGGACGGCATCATCGAGATGATCTTTGCGCTGGACAAAATTGCGCCCGGCACCGCCAACGACGACACGCTGCTCTACGGGGTGGAGGTCAAGTTCTATAATATGGAGGTGGAGCTCGACGAAAATCTGCAGAGCAGATATCCCGGCCTCTATATCATCGGAGACGGAAGCGGCGTGACACACTCGCTGTCACACGCCTCCGCCAGCGGCATCCACGTAGCGCGGCACATTGCAGCTGTCAGCCCTGCTGCCTGCTGCTGTTGCGATACTGAATCGGGGTCATGTCAAAGCTCTTCTTAAAGGTTCGGTTGAAATGCTCCACATTGGGATATCCCACGGAGTCCGCAATGTGCTCCACGGTCATATTGCCATTCTTGAGCAGAG
>CAZNQZ010000366.1:521-2396 GCA_964575245.1 uncultured Lachnobacterium sp.
ACATGCTCCCCGAAGTTTTTACCGGACTTATCCTTGATGTACTTCGAGATATATGGCTCAGAGAGATGAAACTGTTCCGCCATGCTCTCCAATGTGACTCCCTGATAATTGTTCTGTATGAAGTTCAGCATCGCGGTCAGACGCTCATCCTGACTGTTCTCACTCGTCTCAATCATCGGCAGCTTATTGACCGCCACCGTCAGCGCGTGAATCGACGCTTTAATGATATCCTCGTCCATGCCCACACCCCAGTAGCTCTTCCCCTCGCAGGTGACGCCCACATAGGCGATGGCCCTGGAGGAGGAGCCGTGGGACAGTGCGTGCTCCTCATAGGTGGACAGCTCATAGCTGATGCCGAAAAACTGCTTGATTGTGTTGCTGACCGCGTCCAGACGTCCGTTGCCGTTGGCGTCCACAACGGTCTTTTTCCCGCCGAAATCAATAGTGGTCTCCGCCATAATGCCGTCGGTCTGCCGGAAATGGCACTCGTCAATGGTAAAATGCGGAGTCCGGTTCACATAGTTCTCCTCAAAAATATCATATACCCACTGCGGAGAGAGCTCCCTGTGCTCCTCGTCGGACACCTGCTTCACCGCGTAACCTACCTCCTCACGCATTTTCTCCGGGAGGGAGATGGAAAAGTTGTGCTTTAAGATGTAGCTGATGCCGCCCTTGCCGGACTGGCTGTTGATGCGGATTACATCCGCGTCGTAGGTCCGCCCGACGTCCACAGGGTCGATGGGCAGATAGGGCACGGTCCACTTCTTTAAGCCCTTCTCCTCGTGCCATGCCATGCCCTTGGCGATGGCATCCTGATGGGAACCCGAAAAGGCCGTGAATACCAGATCTCCCGCGTAGGGTGCCCGGTCATCCACATGCATCCGCGTCAGACGCTCGTAAGTCTCCCGAATGTGCGGCATATTGGAAAAATTGAGTCCGGGATCTACGCCGTAGGCAAACATGTTCATGGCAAGAGTCACGATATCCACATTGCCCGTGCGCTCGCCGTTGCCGAACAGTGTCCCCTCTATGCGGTCCGCCCCTGCGAGAACGCCCATCTCCGCGTCACAGACGCCGCAGCCCCTGTCATTGTGGGGGTGCAGGCTCAACACCACATTGTCCCTGTATTTTAAGTGCTTGCTGACATACTCAATCTGAGTGGCGAACACATGGGGCATGGCAGTCTCCACTGTAGCGGGAATGTTGATGATGGCCTTTTGTGTGCCCTGCGGCTGCCACACGTCCAGCACTGCGTTGCAGACCTCCACGGCATACTCGACCTCCGTGCCGTGAAAGCTCTCCGGGCTGTACTCGAAGGAGAAATCCCCCTCCGTCTCCTCCGCCAGTTCTTTCAACAGCTTTGCGCCGTCCACCGCGAGCCTTTTGATCTCCTCCTTATCCTTCTTGAACACCTGCTCCCGCTGCGCCACAGAGGTGGAATTGTACAGGTGCACCACCGCGTGGGGCGCGCCCTTCACGGCTTCGAAGGTCTTGCGGATGATATGCTCCCTCGCCTGCGTCAGAACCTGCACGGTCACATCCTCCGGAATCATGTCCCGCTCGATCAGAGTCCGCATGAAGATAAATTCCGTCTCCGACGCCGCCGGAAATCCCACCTCGATCTCCTTAAATCCGATATCCACCAAAAGCTGGAAGAATTCCAGCTTTTCATCCAGGCTCATTGGCTCGATCAGCGCCTGATTGCCGTCCCTCAGGTCTACCGAACACCAGACGGGGGGCTCCTCTATGTGATCCTTCTTCGCCCAGTCATACTCGCAGACCGGGGGCATAAAATATTGCCGTTCATACTTGTCAAAATTTTTCATAGTCTCCTCTTTCCAGCCCATGTACGAGCCTATAGAATTTAATCAATTT
>CAZNQZ010000367.1:0-2387 GCA_964575245.1 uncultured Lachnobacterium sp.
GGAAGTGGAGCCCAACGGGTCCACAGCGGGATAAATGCCAAGCTCCACGATGGAGCGGTCAAGCACGGTCGTCGCGTCCAGATGTGCAAAGGTCGTCGCGGGCGCCGGGTCCGTCAGGTCGTCCGCAGGCACATAGACTGCCTGCACGGAGGTGATGGAACCGTTTTTTGTGGAAGTGATGCGCTCCTGCAGCGCGCCCATCTCGGTCTGCAGCGTCGGCTGATAGCCCACGGCCGACGGCATACGGCCCAGAAGCGCGGACACCTCAGAGCCAGCCTGTGTGAATCGGAAAATGTTGTCGATGAACAGCAGCACGTCCTTGCCGCCGCGGTCACGGAAATACTCCGCCATCGTCAGTCCTGTCAGACCCACGCGCATACGCGCCCCGGGCGGCTCGTTCATCTGTCCGAACACCATCGTCGTCTTGTCGATAACGCCGGATTCCTTCATCTCATAGTAGAGGTCGTTTCCCTCACGGGTGCGCTCCCCAACGCCTGTAAATACGGAATACCCGCCGTGCTCCGTGGCGATATTGTGGATCAGCTCCTGAATCAGCACGGTCTTCCCCACACCGGCTCCTCCGAACAGTCCGATTTTCCCGCCCTTCTGATAGGGACAGAGCAAGTCTACAACCTTAATTCCGGTCTCCAGCATCTCCTGGGAGGTCGCCTGCTCTTCAAAGGAGGGAGCGGGTCTGTGAATCGGCCACTGCTCCTCCGTCTTCGGCGGCTCCAGCTCGTCGATGGGATCTCCCAGCACGTTGAACAGCCTTCCCAGCGTCTGTTCTCCCACCGGAATGCGGATCGGACCTCCGGTCGCAATGGCTTCCATCCCGCGGACAAGTCCGTCGGTAGGTCCCAGGGCGATACAGCGAACCGTATCATCACCCAGATGCTGCGCCACCTCGACAACCAGACGCCTGCCGTCCGCTAACGGCACGTTAATTGCCTCGTTGATCTCCGGCAGATCACCCTCCCGGAATTTGATATCCAGGACGGCACTGATAATCTGTGTGATCTTACCTACATTCTTATCTGCCATTCTATTTCTCCTTGTTTTAATTTTTGCTACGAAATCGCGTTGGCTCCCGCGATAATCTCCGTCAGCTCCTGCGTGATCGAGCCCTGTCTTGCCCGGTTGTACTTGAGCGACAAATCGCTGATCAGATCCTCCGCGTTGCTGGTCGCCGAGTCCATCGCCTGCATTCTGGCGCCGTTCTCGCTGGCCACCGCCTCAACCATCGCCCCGTAGAAAAGGCTGGTCACATACTTCGGAATAATCAGATTCAGCGCCTCCTCCTCGTTCGGCTCATAGTTCATGAGCACATCGGAATCGGCCTCCTCCTCCGGTTCGATCTCTACCGGGAGAAGCTTCATCAGCTTTGCCTCCTGGCTCACCGTGTTTTTAAAGTGGGTGTAAGCCAGATAGATCTCGCCGATTTCACCGTCCTCAAACTCCTTTAAGACCTTCTCGCACAGCACGGCGGCATCCATGTAAGTCGGGGCATCAATGATCTCCGATGCATTCAACGCGATATGATAGCCTCTGCGGGAGAGCGCTTCAACGCCCTTTCCTCCCACAGCATAAATCTCCAGGTCTTCCTTCGCAAAGGAGCTCCCGGTAATCAGCTTCACAACATTGGAATTGTATCCGCCGGCCAGACCGCGGTTGGAGGTGATCACCACCACCGCCTTCTTCGGGGAGTCTCCTCCGGTCAGATACGGATGGGTCTGATTCCCGCTCTTTGCGAGCATGGAGCTCACCGTGTGATACATATAGTTGAAGTACGGATTGGCAGCCTCCGCCCGGCTCCTGGCCTTCTGCAGCTTGACCGTCGAGACCAGCTTCATCGCCTTCGTGATCTGCTGTGTGCTCTGGATACTGCTTTTTCTCCGCTTAATGTCTCTCATGGAGGCCATAGTTCATACCCCCTTTATTTGAAAGATTTTTTACACTCATCGATCGCCCGGATGAGCTTCTGCTCCGTCTCCTCGTCCATCACCTTCGTCTCCGCAATGGATGTGAAGATCTCCGGATACTTCGTGTCGATGAAATCAAACAGCTCCTGCTCAAAGCGCAGAATGTCGTCCACGGGGATATCCATCAGGTATTTTTTCGTCGCCGCATAGATAATGACCACCTGACGCTCCACCGCCATCGGCTGATACTGCGGCTGCTTTAACATCTCCTTGAGACGCTCGCCCTGTGCCAGCTTCGCGGTGGTGTCCGCGTCCAGCTCGGAGCCGAACTGCGAGAACGCCGCCAGCTCGCGGTACTGCGCCAGTTCGGTACGGATCGGCGCAGCGATCTTCTTCATCGCCTTGATCTGCGCCGCGCCGCCCACGCGGGATACGGAAAGTCCCGCATTGATTGCCGGGCGGAAACCC
>CAZNQZ010000368.1:0-2381 GCA_964575245.1 uncultured Lachnobacterium sp.
AGCCACAGGCGCCTCTGCGAATGGCGCGGGTTGAACTGTAACAATTTTTGGATATTCTGTACAGACTGATTGAAATTATGCGGTTTGTACGCCTGTAAAGCACATAATGTAGAAAATGCATATTGACAAACCACAATATATAGTGTAGCTTATAGTTTAGTAAGAGATTTCTGCCCGTTTGCAGGAAATTGTGTATGAAGGAGAACAGTTATGAAGATTATCAAGAGGAGCGGTAGTGAGGCCGTATTTGACGGGACCAAGATTATTGCCGCAGTCAAAGCAGCCAATGACTCGGTTATTGACTATGAGAAGCTGACGGAGGAGCAGATCCGTGAGATTGCGGATAATGTGGAGGTTGCCTGTGAAAATATGAAGCGCTCTGCGAGTGTGGAGGAGATTCAGGATATGGTGGAAAACCAGATCATGAACCATCGCGCGTTCACGGTTGCCAGAAACTATATCACCTACCGCTACAAGCGCGCGCTTGTGCGCAAATCCAACTCAACGGACGAGCAGATCTTAAGTCTCTTAGAGTGCAACAACGAGGAGGTCAAGCAGGAAAATTCCAACAAAAACCCGACGGTCAACAGCGTGCAGCGCGATTATATGGCAGGGGAGGTCAGCAAGGATATCACGAAGCGTTTTCTGCTCCCGGAGGATATTGTAGAGGCGCACGAAAAGGGGATGATCCATTTTCATGACGCGGACTATTTTGCGCAGCACATGCACAATTGCTGTCTGGTGAATCTGGAGGACATGCTGCAGAATGGCACGGTGATCAGTGAGACGATGATTGATACGCCCAAGAGTTTCTCTACCGCCTGCAATATTGCGACGCAGGCGATCGCACAGATCGCGAGCTCCCAGTATGGGGGGCAGAGCATCTCTCTGGCGCATCTGGCGCCGTTTGTGCAGGTCAGCCGCAGTAAGTTCCGCGCGCAGGTGCGGGAGGAATTCAGGCAGGCGGGCCTTGAGATCGACGAGGAGAAGGTTGGCAAGATCGCGGAGCTTCGTGTGAGGGATGAGATCAGCAGCGGCGTGCAGACGATCCAGTATCAGGTGATCACGCTCATGACGACGAACGGTCAGGCACCCTTTGTCACGGTATTCATGTATCTTGACGAGGTGCCGGAGGGACAGCTCAGGGACGACCTTGCCGCGATTATCCGGGAGATGCTCAATCAGCGCATACAGGGAGTAAAGAACGAGCAGGGCGTGTATATCACCCCGGCATTCCCGAAGCTGATCTATGTACTTGAGGAGGACAACATCCGCGAGGACTCCAAATATTGGGATTTGACGGTGCTGGCAGCACAGTGCTCCGCAAAGCGCCTTGTGCCGGATTACATTTCCGAGAAGAAGATGCTCGAGCTCAAGGTAGACAAAAATGGAGAGGGACACTGCTATACCTGCATGGGCTGCCGGAGCTTTCTGACCCCTTATGTGGACCCGGAGACCAACAAGCCGAAGTATTACGGGCGCTTTAATCAGGGCGTCGTGACCATCAATCTGGTGGATGTGGCCTGCTCTGCCGAGAAGGACATGGACAAGTTCTGGAAGCTTTTGGATGAGAGGCTTCTGCTGTGCTACCGTGCGCTGATGTGCCGCCATAAGAGGCTGCTGGGAACGCCGTCCGACGTGGCACCGATCCTGTGGCAGAACGGAGCGCTGTCCCGCCTGAAAAAGGGCGAGACAATAGACAAACTGCTGTTCAACGGCTATTCGACGATCTCTCTGGGCTATGCCGGACTCTGCGAGTGCACCCGCTATATGACCGGGGTTTCCCACACGGAGCCGGGGGTCGGAACGCCATTTGCGCTCCGGGTGATGCAGCGCTTAAACGACGCCTGTGCGGAATGGAAGGCAAAGGAGCACATTGATTTCAGTCTTTACGGGACGCCGCTGGAATCCACGACCTACAAATTTGCCAAGTGCCTGCAGCAGCGTTTCGGGGTGATCCCGGGCGTCACGGACAAAAACTATATCACGAACAGTTATCATGTGCACGTGACGGAGGAGATCAATGCGTTTGATAAGCTGAAATTCGAGGCGCAGTTTCAGAGGCTTTCACCGGGCGGGGCGATCAGCTACGTGGAGGTGCCGAACATGCAGGACAACATTGAGGCCGTGCTTTCCGTGATGAAATACATCTATGAAAATATTATGTACGCGGAGCTCAATACGAAGAGCGACTACTGCATGGAGTGCGGTTATGGCGGAGAAATCCGGATCGCTAGCGAGGAGGGCAGCGGAAAGCTTATCTGGGAATGCCCCAACTGCGGCAACCGTGACCAGAACAAGATGAGTGTCGCGCGCCGGACCTGCGGGTACATCGGAACACAGTTCTGGAATCAGGGGAGGACGCAGGAGATCAAGGAGCG
>CAZNQZ010000369.1:0-2341 GCA_964575245.1 uncultured Lachnobacterium sp.
TGGGGCTTAGCCTGTTTGTGGGGTGCGGCACCTCGGGCACGAGGAAGGACGCGGATAATCCGGACTCTTCCTCCAGGCCGGGGGCAGGAGGAGGGCAGGATTCCCCATCTTTAGAGGAGACTCCGGTCGAGCTCATTACCCGGGTGTCCTTTGACAGTGCCACGGAGATAGATTTAGACGGCGACGGCAAGGCGGAAACCATATCCGTGAGCCTGAAGAAGGATGAGGGATATGACCCCATGCCGGAGCTCACCATCTCGGGAAAGACCTTTGACGGCACATATCTGCGAGACGCGCTCTCTGTCTATACGGTGAACGCCAAAACCGATTACTATTTTTTTATGGATCTGGACACCTCGGACTCCTTTGTGGAGATTGGATTTTTTGACAATGGGCCCAGCGATGACCCCTATACCTGGGTGCTCCGCTACAACGGGGATTCCCTCGCGCTGCTGGGCGGGTTTACCGCCGCGCCCGACGGGGAATCCACCGTCATTCGAGGAGACGGGACTTTGAGCGCGCTTACAAGATGCGATATCATTCAGACGGACTACGCAATTGGAACATGGAAGCTGGCCGGGGAGGAGCTTAAGGGGCCGGAGCTGCCCGAGGGAGAATTTTGGGCGTATCGCCGCCGGTACGGCAGCGAGTATCCCGTGACCGCTAAGCGTGATTTCAACGCATTCCCGGCGGACCCGCTGAGCTCTGCCATCGTGCCCGTCCCGAAGGGAACCGAAGTCGCCATACAGAGATTTAAGAAATCTGAGGACAACAACATTGACATCTATTTCTATTTCAAGGATGAACAGGGGACGAAGCATGACGCCTGTATCCGGATGGAGGACGGCGATAGCTTCAAGGTAATGCTGCCGAATGAGACCACAACCTCCACGGAGGTGTTCGACGGGCTGAGTTTTGTGGATTAAGGCTGAGGGCTGCGCGTACGCGCAGCCCTTGTTAGAATGGTAGAAACAGATCAAAAAATAATGGATAAAACCCTCCTTTTGTGATATGATACCTGTAATAGCAGAGAGGATGTGATATATATGACAACAGCTGCAGCCACAAAAACGGCGGAGACCTCGTATACAATAGACGATGCCATGGAAGTACTGTTCAAAAAACTTGATGAAGCGATTGATGATATGGAAAATGGAAGGGTGCAGACCTTAGAAGAAGCATGGAAAGAAATTGACAGTATATAAGGGGTATAGATGAATAAACGGTATAAGGTAGTTATTGCTCAAAGCGGTAAAACTGATGTTATAAATAAGAAACGCTATATCATCCAAAATTTCAAGTACCGTGAATATGCTGAAAATTTTTCTTCAAGAATTAAGAATGCAGCAGAGGAATTAGCCATATTTCCAACTGGTCATCAATTAACAGGCTTAAAATATCGTGGATATGATATTTACATGAAACCTCAAAGCAATCATTTATTATTTTATACGATAGATGATGTTAGAGGTATTGTGACGGTACTCCGCATCCTACAGGATGGTATGGATTGGGAATGCATAATTCAACAGTGGATTCAAAAAGGATTATAAGAGTTTCTTCATAAAGTTCACAAGGCAGGTGCCCCATGTATTATAAAATATCTGTGATTGACGACGATTCCGTCGATACGGAATACGTTGCCGCCCTCGTCTCAAGCTGGGCGAAATCAGCCGGACACACGGCAAGCGTCTTGCGCTTTCCATCTGCGGAGGCCTTTCTGTTTCAATATGAGGAGGAGACGGATTTTGACATCCTTCTGATGGACATCCAGATGGGGGAGATGAACGGCGTTGACCTCGCAAAGAGGGTGCGCAATGGGAACGACAAAGTTCAAATCGTATTTATCACCGGCTACCCCGATTTCCTCGCGGAGGGGTATGAGGTGGATGCGCTGCACTACCTTATGAAGCCGGTTTCCCCCGAGAAGCTGTATGCCGTGCTGGACAAGGCAATCGCCAATCTGGGGCGGGCGGAGAGAAGATTGTCCGTAACACACGACCGCAGGACGGATTTCGTGCCATTATCCCAGGTGCTCTACGTGGAGGCCCAAAAGCAGTACGTGCTGATCCATACATTTGAAAAAACTTACCGGATGAAACGATCCCTTGCCGAGACCATGGGGGAATTGGATGAATTTTTCTTTCAATGCCAGCGATCATACTGCGTCAACCTCTGCCACGTCACGCAGATTAAAAGCGGCGGCGTGCTGCTGAAAAACGGGGAGGAAATTCCCATCAGCCGCGGGATGGCGGAGAAAATCGGGAAAAAAATGATTTGTATATTTTAAAACATTTTTTAAAATATTGACAAAAAAAATTTATTTGGTAGAATACTATTA
>CAZNQZ010000370.1:0-623 GCA_964575245.1 uncultured Lachnobacterium sp.
TTTTTTTGACTGTTTTTAGTTGAACCCCACCACCTTCTGGGAAATCCGGTATGCCGCAACGGAAATCTTCCTGCCCCCCTTGCCCGGCAGGTTCATGGTGCGCCCCATAATGCCGCGGCGCAGCTTGTGGAACAGGCCGATATCCTTCTCCTTGATATAGCGCCAGAGCTCACGCTTTTTTTCCAGATTTTCCTCCGTGCCGGAGCGGATCAACATAATCGTGGAGACTACTGTGATAATTTCCAGATAGTTAAACATATACTTGCGGCACTTGATGTTTGGCACCTTCCGGAGATTGACATCGTCAATCATGATTTTGTTCACGCGAATCTGCTGGTCAATTCGGCTGATCATGACCTTTTCATTGACCGACTGATCCTCCCTCCCGATATAATACCGATAAAAATCCACGTCCATATAATAAATGGTCTGCACGCTGGGCAATGGCTTGTATACATAAATATTATCCACATAAAAGGTGTGCTTCGGGAGCTCAAGTCCGCAATCCCTCAGCAGCTTTGTGCGGTAGATCACGGAATGCATGAGAATGTAATGCCCCTTATAAAAATGCCTCACGTCATTCCAGCCAAAGATCTCATTTTTCGGAAATCCCGTCTGACGCA
>CAZNQZ010000370.1:633-2336 GCA_964575245.1 uncultured Lachnobacterium sp.
CATAGACATAATTGGCCAGCATCATATCCAGCACCGTCTCGCCCCCCACAAGCTCGCGCAGCTTGGCAAGAATCGCCTGATAGCTCTCTGCATCGACCCAGTCGTCGCTGTCCACCACCTTAAAATACAATCCCCTGGCGTTCCGGATTCCGGCGTTCACCGCTTCTCCGTGCCCGCCGTTCTCCTGATGGATGGCACGCACAATCCCCGGATACTTCCTCTCGTAGTCGTCCGCAATCTCCGCCGTACGGTCTGTGGAGCCATCGTCCACAATCAGAATCTCGATATCCTCTCCCCCCGGCAAAATTGATTCGACACAGCGCTCCATATAATCTTGCGAATTGTAACATGGTATTGCAACCGTCAATAGCTTCATATTCTCCCCCTTACAATCTTTCGGCTAAATCCATTGCCCTTCGGCACATGGCGTCAATGTTATAATATTTATATTCTGCCAGCCGCCCCAGCAGATAAAAATTTCGGTACTCTTCTGTCAAAGCTCTATATTTTTCATACAATTTTTCATTCTCCGGATCAAGAATCGCATAGTAGGGAATTTCACCCTCAGCTCCGCTGTACGCGAAGGGATACTCCCTCACGATGGTGGTCCCTTTTGCATCCTCCTGTCCGGTCAGGAATTTAAATTCCGTGATGCGCGTAAAATCCTCGCTCACCGTGTAATTGACCACGCTGCGGCCCTGAAAGCTGTCCTGATCCAGATGCTGAAACTGAAAATCCAGCGAGCGGTACGGCAGCCTTCCATAGCGGCAGTCGAACAGCTCATCGAGAGCTCCGGTGTACACCAGATTCCCCCCAAACTCCTCATCCCGGAAATATATTTTCCCGTCACGGAATGCGAGCACATCTGCGCAATCCGTATTCAGCCACAACTCGATATTCCCGTGATCCAGCATTTTTTCAAACATCGGGGTGAACCCATGCAGCGGCACCCCCTGATACACATCCTTAAAATAGCGGTCGTCGTAAGAGATCACGATAGGAACTCGCCCCGTCACCTCCGGGCTGATCTCTTCCGGTTTCTGTCCCCACTGTTTCATAGTGTAATACAAAAACACGTTTTTATATACATAATCCGCGATCTCCCGCACATCCGCGTCCTCGTTGTCCTTAAGCTGCATAATCGGCACTCGGCTGCCTTCCCCGTATGCTTCAATAAGCTTTTTCTCCAGACGGTCCGCCTTTTGGCTGTCATAAACCATGTGCAGCGTGTTCAGGTTAAAGGGCACCGGAATCAGTTGATCTCCCACCCGTGCCACCACCTCGTGGCCAAAGTCATACCATTCCGTAAACCGGGACAGGAACTGCCTCACACCCTCATCTCCGGTGTGAAAAATATGCGGTCCATACTCATGAATCAAGATTCCGTAATCGTCCGGCCGGTCATAACAGTTGCCGCCAATATGATTTCTTCTCTCGATCACAAGTACCTTTTTCCCCTTCTCCGCCAGTATTCTGGCCGTCACTGCACCGGCAATCCCTGCGCCGACCACGATACAATCGTACATAGTTTCTTCTCCTGTTTCTTATTCGTATGCTACCTATTTATTATACCACATGAACCGCGGATTTCATTTTAAGATTTCGTGAATTTGTTCATATATTATTTACAAAATTCTAATAAATGCATCATACCGACGTCATAATTGCCACGTATACTAAATCTTGTAAACAAGCAAAACTTT
>CAZNQZ010000371.1:0-2327 GCA_964575245.1 uncultured Lachnobacterium sp.
CAATACGGCGCGGCGTTCATCGGCATGACGGATACGGACGCGTTAAAGATTGATATTTACCAGATGTTTAATGAGCTGTAGAAGGAAACGGGGGTGCTTATGCACCCCTTTTTTGAGGTGAAGACATGGATCAGACCTATACAGTCCGGCCGGCGAAGCGTCTGCCGGTCGAAGTGGAGGTACCGGGTTCTAAAAGCATTACAAACCGAGCGCTCCTGATTGCGGCGCTCTGTGAGGGGACGAGCGTGCTGCACGGCGTGCTGTTTTCGGACGACAGCAGGCATTTTATCCAATCCCTTGAGACCCTTGGTTTTCCGGTGGAGGTGGACGAGGCCCATGCCCGGGTGGCGGTCACGGGCTTTGGTGGGGAAATTCCCAGGAAGGATGCGGCGCTTGACGTGGGCAGCGCCGGGACGGCGGCGCGCTTTCTCGCGGCGTATCTGGGCCTGTCGCGGGGGCACTATCACATGGATTCCTCGGAGCAGATGCGCCGCCGTCCGATGCGTGAGCTTCTCCTGGCGCTGGAGGGGCTGGGGGCGCAGACGAAGTATGAAGGGGAGGACTACCATTTTCCCTTTGTGATCGGAAACCCCGGCGTGACAGGGCGGGAGGTGACGGTGGATGTGGAAAAGAGCAGCCAGTTTCTGAGCGCGCTGTTGATCTCCTCGGTCCTGTCGGAGGAGGATTTTGTGATCCATGTGACCGGAACCCACGGCATGGCCTATGTGGATATGACTGTTGCGATGATGGCGCAGTTTGGAGTGCAGGTGATTCGCGAGGGCGCGTCGGTTTTCCGCATTCCGGGGGACGCGCACTACCGGGCACTGGAGTACCGGATCGAGCCGGACGTGTCAGCAGCCGCTTATTTTTATGCCATGAGCCCGGTCCTGGGCGTGCGCACCTGTGTGAAACAGGTACACAGTCAGAGCCTGCAGGGGGATATCCGCTTTCTTCAGGTGCTGGAGCAGATGGACTGTGTCTGTGAGGAGACACCGGAGGGGATCGCGGTGCTGCCGCCGCCAGACAGACGGCTGCGGGGCGGTGTGTTTGATCTGTCCTCCTTTTCGGATCAGGCGCTGACACTGGCTGCCATCGCCTGTTTTGCGGACAGCGAGGTGGAGATCCGCGGGATCGGGCATATCCGCTATCAGGAGTGCGACCGCCTGCTGGCGATCCGCAGCAATCTGGAGGCGATGGGGATTTCGGCGGAGCAGCAGTCAGAGGACAGCATCCGGATTCGCCCGGGGACGCCGCGGGCATGCAGGATAGAGACCTTTGACGACCACCGGGTTGCCATGGCCTTTGCCATTCCGGGGCTGGTGACGCCCGGAATCGTGATTGTAAATCCAATGTGCTGTAAAAAGACCTTTGAAAACTATTTTGATGTGCTGGAAAAACAGGTGTGCCGATAAAAAATTTGGTATTGACTCTCCTCTTAGGTCAGATTGTACACTGATTTCAGATTCGAATCGATTATCATGAAACGAGGGAAAAGAGAATGCTGCAGATTGGAGAGTTTTCCAGAGTGTGTCAGGTTAGCGTTAAGACGCTGCACCACTATGATAAAATCGGATTGCTGAATCCGGCGGAGGTGGACCGCTTCACGGGCTACCGCTATTACCGGACTGAGCAGATTGACACTATGAACTATATCCAGCGTCTGAAACGCTATGGGTTTTCTCTGGAGGAAATCCAGCATCTGATCGCCCTTTCGGATCATGAGGAAATCACCGCAATCCTGCGGGGACAAAAGGAAAAGCTGAGGCGGGAGCAACAGGAAATGGCCATTATCTTAAACGAGCTTCAGACACACATTTCAGTATTTGAAAGGACAGGTGATATCATGACAGTTCAAAAGGGTTACACAATTGAGATCAGGCAGTCTCCTGCGATGAATGTTCTGGTGACGCGCGCCGTGATGGGGGTGGATGAGTTTGGCAAATATTATGGGACGCTCTTTGAGCGCGTGTCGGCGGAGCACGTCACGCCTACCGGATTAAACGGTGCAAGATATTTTGATGAGGAGTTCGATAAGGATTCCTCGGATGTCGAGCTGTTTGTCGGGATTAAAGAGAAAGAGGGAGCTGACAGGGTGCTGGAGCCGTGTGAGTGTGCGATGACCGTGCATCGCGGAGGCTATTCCACGCTCTCGGAAGGCTATGGCGCGATTGTTTCCTGGATGATTGAGAATGGCTGGGAGATGGCAGGAGCGCCCTTTGAGATCTACATCAAAACGCAGTTCGACTCGCTCTCCCCCGAGGACTGGGAGACGGAGATCTATTTTCTGGTTCGAAAGAAATATCCGCCGCACCTTGAAAATTGAATAG
>CAZNQZ010000372.1:0-2299 GCA_964575245.1 uncultured Lachnobacterium sp.
CGCCTGAAGGCAGTGATCTAAAAGGCGCGCGCCGGAGAGCAGATCACGATCGCCACGATCGGCGGATCAATCACCGAGGGCGCAGGGGCAACCAAATATCAGGAGTGCTATGCCTACCAGTTCTACGACAAATTCCGTCAGGAATACGGCAAGGACGACGGCTCCAATATCGGCTTTATCAACGCCGGAGTCGGTGGAACGGGCTCGCCCTTTGGCTATCTGCGCTATGAGCGCGACATCGTCTCGCGGGTGGAGGACGCGGACGGCCTGCCGGACATTGTCGTGATAGAATTTTCCGTAAACGATTATCAGGAGCCCACCAAACAGCACTGCTATGAGTCCATGGTCAAGCACATCCTCTCACAGCCAAACAAGCCGGTGGTCATTCTGCTGTTTGCCGTATTTCCGGGGGGATTCAACCTGCAAAATGAAATTAAGCCGATCGGTTTCCGGTATCAGCTGATGATGGTCAGCATCAAGGACGGCCCCTTCACCTATGTCGGGGACAAAGCGACCTCCAAGTGGACCGAGAAGGAATTTTTCTATGACCAGTACCATCCCACCACGCTAGGCCATGGGGTCATGGCTGACTGCCTGATGGACACGGTCAAGGCCGCCGAACAACAGGCGACCTCGGAGGAGGACATCGACCTGAGTGTAAAACCGGTCTACGGCGACGATTATCTGGGCCTCAAAACCATCTACAAGACGGATTACGAGGAGGAGATCAAGCTGGATTTCGGCGGCTTCTCACAGGACGATAAGCAGTCCTACAGCAACGGGCCCATCGGAAGAGTGTGCGGCGAAAACTTCCACCACACCGCGGACAGCGGCAACGACCCGCTCACCTTCGAGACGAGCTGCAAAAACCTGCTGGTATCCTACCGCGCTACCGGCGACGCGAATTTCGGCGACGCAGATGTCTATGTGGACGGAAAGCTCGCCAAGACGCTTCAGGGCAACACCGGAAGCTGGGGACAGTCCGTGCAGGACGTCATCTTTGCCGACGAGACAGCCGCGGTCCATAAGATTGAAATCAAGATGGCCGCAGGAAACGAGAACAAGAAATTCACCATTACCTGCATCGGATACACTCCGTAAGATGAGAAAACCACTCCCTACTGCTTGGGAGTGGTTTTTTCGCACAGCACCAGACAATTTCTTTTCTTCTTCGGGAACTGTCGCCAGCGTGTCCATGCAGAGTTGTGTCAGGCCCAGATTAAACTGTTTTAATAACCTCATCCTTCTTAATGCATGCACTAATGAAATCGAACCGTCGGCAGCTTATGACCTATATGCCCTATGTAAATGATTTTTTTCTTGGGAACCGGATGAAAAAATATCCTGCCCGCATATCCTCCGGTATATCTGACATGCCATGAAAATAACTGTGTATCCCTTTCGGGGAGCAGAAAGGTATGCTCCTCGGTAAATCTATCTAAAGTAGCTCCCGATTCCGGGCTCGCATTTGTTAAGATATTTTTATCAAATTTCCCATCCATTTTCTCCGCTGCCCGCTGTAGTTCCAAAAGGCGCCGATAAACCTGCCCGGCCTCAGATATTCCTACATTCTTGCGACATCCCTGAACTGCGTTTTCGCAAAACACCAAATTAGGAAATATACTCTTTGCACAGTTTAAAATATCTTGCCCGCATACAATGTCGGTGTACCGACGTTCTTCTTTTACATGTTCATACCAGCGCCGAAATATTTTAATATTCTCATTAAAAGACACATTCGGAATCGTAACCTTGCTCTCTCTCAGCTCACCATCTTCCACAAGCTCGGTGTAAGTTCCCTCAATTTCAGATATTTTCCAATGTTCGTCACTCAAAAAGCTGACTGCCACACCGTCAGACTCATATGCCAAAAGGCAGCCTTTGGAAGCATATTCCTTATGCCGGAACTCGGCTCTAAAATCCCATTCCTGTTCTTTTTCAAATTCTTCAGAATTATAAACAACGGATTTATTCAAGAGTGTGCGAAATCTTCTTTTGTTTTCCATATCCACGGCTGAATCATTTCGCCACTGTTCAATTCGATACTCCGGCGCCAGTTCAAAGGATCTATAATCCTTGTCAAGCAGAATACTGTCGTTATGTATAATCTCTTTTACCTCAAAACAGGTTGTCAGGAAATGATTCATAAGCTGCCGCCCATTCTCCATGGAGCCTACCGGAAATCGGGCAGATAGTTCATTTAAAATCATCTGCATTGTATTATCCCCTAAAACATGTCGTCGATCGCTTTATCCCATTCATCAAAGAAGCCCTCCGGCCAAAAGCTAAGTCTCCCGTC
>CAZNQZ010000373.1:0-2290 GCA_964575245.1 uncultured Lachnobacterium sp.
CCCCTTCGGGCAGCTTTGCGTAGATCTCCTGTATGGAACGGATGGCCGTCGCGAGGGGGCTTCCGTTGTTGTTGCTGTAGAAGGAGTACAGGAGATCGCCCGCCTCGCTCACCAGCGCGATCTTGGTGGTGGTGGAGCCGGCGTCAATGCCGAGGTAGCAGTCGCCCTCATAGGAGGAGAGATCCGCTGTCTGTACGTGGCTGTGGCTGTGCCGTGCGGTGAAACCGGCATAGTCCGTCTCATCCGCAAACAGGGGTTCCATGCGGGCACCCTCGAATTCCATTTTTATACCTGAATTTAATTTTTTCCACAGTTCAGTAAGAGAGACGGTTAAATCCTCTTTAAAGTTTAATGCTGAGCCAATTGCCGCAAAGAGATGGGAATTTTCGGGCGTGATGGCGTGTTCCTCGTCGAGTGACAGCGTGCGGACGAAGGCGGCGCGCAGCTCGGAGAGAAAGTGGAGCGGCCCGCCGAGGAACGCCACGTGACCGCGGATCGGCTTGCCGCAGGCAAGTCCGCTGATGGTCTGGTTGACTACTGCCTGGAAAATGGATGCGGACAGATCCTCTCTTGTGGCTCCCTCGTTGATGAGGGGCTGGATGTCAGTCTTGGCGAACACACCGCAGCGGGCGGCAATCGGGTAGATTGCCTTGTAGTCTTTGGCGTACTCGTTCAGGCCGGAGGCGTCGGTCTGGATCAGGGATGCCATCTGGTCGATAAAGGAGCCGGTTCCGCCCGCGCAGATGCCGTTCATGCGCTGTTCGACGTTTCCGCCCTCAAAGTAGATGATTTTGGCGTCCTCGCCGCCCAGCTCGATCGCGACGTCCGTCTGGGGGGCATAGTGCCGGAGCGCCGTGGATACAGAGATGACCTCCTGCACAAAGGGTATTTCCAGATGGTTGGCGAGTGTCAGGCCTCCGGACCCGGTGATCATCGGGGATGCCTCAATTTCACCCACGGCATCGCATGCCTTGGAAATCAGCGCTGCCAGAGTTTCCTGAATATTGGCAAAATGCCGCTCATAGTCCGCAAAGAGCAGGCGGTTTTCCCCGTCGAGGATCGCCACCTTGACCGTTGTGGAGCCGATGTCTATGCCGAGCTTGTATCTATTTTCTGAACTCATAATGAATGAACCTCCATAAATTTGCTTGCGCGTTTTAACATTATACGACAGGAAATGACAAAAAACAATTGGATAAAAAATAAAGATTTATGAAAAGCTGATAAAATTTATGAATTATCCATAAAAGCACTCCTCCGAAAGTTGACAATTCCGCCAAAAAAAAAGTATAATAGAAACTCGGAGGAATTGTATTATGAATTGGATGATTAAGCTGGAACAAAAATTCGGGCGGTACGCGGTGCCGAATATCTGCCGCTATTTTGTGTTTGCAAATGTGATCGGCCTTCTGGGGGAGCTGATGGCCCCGTCGCTCATGGACTATCTGCAGTTTTCGCCTTATGCGATTTTGCACGGACAGGTCTGGAGACTGGTGACCTGGGTGTTTATCCCGGCCGGCAGCGGTTTTTTTGGCCTTCTTTTCCTGTTTTTTGCCCTGATGTGGGGGAGTACGCTGGAATCCTTTCTGGGGACCTTCCGCATGAATTTCTTTTTCTGGCAGGCGATTTTCCTCTGCGATGTCGGCGGTATGCTGATCTATGCAGTGCTGCGGGCGCTCACGAAGGTTGCGGTGATCCCGATTTACATGTCAACCTACTATATTCTGATGTCCCTGCTTTTAGCACTGGCCCTGTGTATGCCGGATGCGGAGGTGCGGATTTATTTTGTTCTGCCGATCCGGATGAAGTGGATGCTGGTCTTTGAGCTTCTGTTTTTGGCATACGATGTGTACAATCTGTTTTCCTATGCGCTGGCAAGGAGAGATGTGCTGGGGGGCGCCGCGGCGCTCGCGTACGGCTTTGCCCTCAACGCGCAGGTTCTTCTGCCGATCGGAAGCATGTTTCTCTTTTTCTGGCTCACCAGGACAAGGCTGGGCTGGAAACAGAAGAAGCGGCAGAGAGAGTTTAAGGCGCAGTTCTCCAAGCCGCGCCCGGGCTCCGGCATTGTCGCACACCGGTGCGCGATCTGCGGGCGGACGGATCAGGACTCCCCCAATATGGTCTTCCGCTATTGCTCAAAGTGCAGGGGGAATCTGGAATACTGCGAGGAGCATCTGTTCACGCACCGGCACGTAGAGTGAACAGGCAGCCGAAAAAGTGATTGACTGGAATTTTATGGTATGATAACTTGGAGGAGGAAGATCATTATGAAAAAGCTTACAAGAGTAAT
>CAZNQZ010000374.1:0-2279 GCA_964575245.1 uncultured Lachnobacterium sp.
CGGGAGGCTGCCACCTTGCAACACGATTACTCCTTACTAAGTTATACCATATTTTCTGCTGCCGGGCAACAAAAAAGTAACAGTCCGTCCAGCGTATTTGTAGACAGTTCCTTACTGAAGAAGACTTAAGACTCCCTGCGGGATCTGGTTCGCCTGAGCCATCATGGCTTCCCCTGCCTGAGCCAGAATATTTGTTTTAGACAAATTTACCATCTCCTTCGCCATATCCGTATCGCGGATACGGGATTCCGCAGCCTGAGTATTTTCTTCGGTATTCGCAAGATTGGCAATGGTATGCTCCAGACGATTCTGATACGCGCCAAAAAGACTGCGCTGCCCACTGACTTTTTCAAGTGCCGCGGATACCTGATCAATCGCCAGAAGAGATGCGTTCTCTGTTAACGTATTCGTGTCATCCATGCCAATCTTCCTAATATTTAACGACTCATACTTCAGCGGGATCTTGTTCTGACCGTCCGCTTCCGCCCCCGCGTGAATACTGATATTTACAGGTGAATAGGTAGTGGCCAACCCCTGGTAAACGGGTTTGTAGGTACTGATCATGTGAGTATTCGGTCTGCCGGAATAAGTATCAAAACCGTCGGAGGTTGCGGATGAAGAAGCAATATCCAGAATGGTTTTGGCATTCAACTCGCTACTGACACGATTGAATACCGTCTGCTCGGTATCGCTTGTTCCTACCGACAGACCGAGTGTAAGCGATCCAACAGAAGTACTGGATGTTGTCCCATACTGAAACGGACTATCCGACTTTAAAGAAAAGTGAATCCTAACCCTACCGCCGGAATCCGCACAGCCCCCGTTTTTGCTGGTAAGAATACCGGGTGTAGAGGCGTTCTTATCTCCTGTCAACGCATCCATAAGCGTGCCGAGTGTACCTGAACCGTAGCGTTCTTTCTGCTCTTTATACTTATTTCCTTTGCTGTCCTTCCTCCATTCCCACCATAAATGCTCATCGTCAGCAGTCTGGTCATACGCATAATAACTCACCCCAGTCGATTCAGCGGTTACTGTTCCGATTCCCTCCATAAAAAACGAAAACTTCCATCCTTCGCTGCTGTTCTTTGCTGCAGAAACTGTCGTTGCGGACGGAAAAGAGATCAAATTCCCCTTCGACGCACCCGCAGCCTGAACGTTTTTCCCACTGGCATCGGTCGGAAAGATATAAGCATCATCCGCGGCATCAAACGTATGCGGCTGATTGACCGCTGTATTGTGCTTTGACGCATATGCGGCTCCGATATTCATACTTGCGGACACGGATATTCCTGTAGCTTTCCCCGCTCCACTCGTATCCTCAAACCGACCGCTCACAGAACAGCTCGCACTCGTTGAGAGATGGGTTCCGTTAATCGACTGAACCACATCATCCAACGTCGCATTGTTGTTTACATTAAGCAAGACGAGACGATCAATCAATGGGTTTCCCGTATTCTTGTCAAACAGCTCTGTGTCCGAAGCCTTATAGTGGTCTCCAATCCGAAACGACCAGGCATTGCCGTCAACGCCTGTCTTTATCGTATCCCAATCAATCGTCTCCGTCGTATAGCTTTTCCCATTGTAAGCGGTCCAGCTTACCGTTACGCCGTCCTGCTCTGTCGCGGAAATCGAATAACTGCTATACGGCATTACCTCACAGCTGTCATCTGTAATATCGGAGTATCTTGTATTTGTTCCCGGTACGGTTCCTGTTTTTGAATTGTATGCAGCAGCCTGTACATTACCTGCGAATTCTATCGTATGCTGTCCCTTCTCTACTCCGTCAGCTCCATCCCAGATATAAGTCTCATTAAATTTGGTTGTGCGGAAAATCCGATCGATTTCCGTCTTTAACTCCTGTACCTCCCGATTGATCGCCCTGCGGTCGTCATCCGAATTTGTTCCGTTTGCCGCCTGAATCGAGAGCTCATTGATTCGATGCAGACATTCCACAACCTCCTCCAGCGCACCATCCGCTGTCTGCACATAACTGACTCCGTCCTGCGCGTTGTCCGCCGCTTTGTTCAATCCGCGAATCTGCCCGCGCATCTTTTCGGAAATGCAAAGCCCCGCAGCATCATCTGCCGCACGGTTGATCCGATACCCGCTGGATAATTTCTCCGTGGATTTCTTTTTGTTCAGACCGGTCATATTATATTGTCTCTGCGCATTCATCGCATATAGATTATGTGAAATCAACATAATGGCGTCTGTCCCTTCTCTCCGCTGGTATTCGGGTATCATAGTAAATGCCCACATGTATTTTTTCGGCAATTAAT
>CAZNQZ010000375.1:0-1161 GCA_964575245.1 uncultured Lachnobacterium sp.
CGGTAGCTCACCCGCCCGCTGACCTCTGCCGACTCCGTGCTCGGCTGTGCGGAGAAGGCGTAAATCGTCGCCGTCCAGCCCAGCAGGGCCAGAAAAGATATCCAAAAAACGATCTTTCTCACAATCGGGCTGTTCAATTCATCATCCCCCGCATGACCTCCAGCGCGCGCTGAAACTGGTTGTCATACTGCTTGTCGTAGGGCTCATCCTTCGGTCCCCCGTACTGATATTCGACCACCTCGTTCGGGGTAATGCCAACTCCGTGGATATTGTTGCCCTTCGGCGTAAAATATTTGGCGGTTGTGACCTTGACCGCATCGCCAGACTCCAGCGGAAAGATGGTCTGCACGATTCCCTTGCCAAATGTAGTGGTTCCGATCAGCGTCCCGTACTCGTAATCCTTGATCGCTCCCGCAAAAATCTCAGATGCGCTGGCGCTTCCGCCGTCCACCAGCACAACCAGCGGGTAGTCCATGCACGCCTTATCCGAGCTGTAGGAATTTTTGTTGCCGAATTTATCCTCCGTGTACACCAGCATTCCCTCCGGCAGGATATCGTCCAAAATCTGTACAACAGAGGTAATCAGTCCGCCCGGATTCCCCCTCAGATCCACGATCAGCCCCTCCATTCCCTGTTCCCGCAGAGCCGCGGCCTGCTCCTCAAACTGCCCAGCCGTGTTCGAGTGAAATTCACTGATCTGGATATATCCGATTTTGCCCTCCAAAAGCTCGGAGGAAACGCTGGATATTTCGACATTGCGCCGCTCCACATCGAATTCCAGGGACTCTCCCGTGGACGCTCTGTGCACAAGCAGATGCACCTTAGAGCCCTCCTCGCCGCGGATTTTCTCCACCAGAAGGGAGAGCTCCATGCTCGCGGCCTCCACATCACCTACCATGAGAAGCTGATCCCCGTCCCTGAGTCCCGCCTCCTCGGCGGGTGTGTTCTCATAAACCTTGACAACCGTCACCTCCATCGTCTCCGCGTTCTGCGTGAGCCCGACACCGATTCCATGGTAGTTGCCGGCGGTACTCGTCCGGATCTTCGCGTACTCCTCCGCACTGTAATACACGGAGTAGGGATCGCCAAGCCCTTCCAGCGTACCCTTTAAGAGCGCATTCTTAACCGCCTCACTGTCGTAATCCTCATAGTAATAAATAT
>CAZNQZ010000375.1:1171-2241 GCA_964575245.1 uncultured Lachnobacterium sp.
GAGAAGCTCTTCGATCTTTCCCAGCGTATTCCGATCAAGAATCTTTGTATTGGAAGAGGCGATACCGCTTTTTTTCGGCCCGATCACCAAATAGTCGTCAGCGACAAAGGTATAAATCTTAATCCCGATGCCGAGAATCAGCACCGCCAAGAGCATCCCCACAAAAATACCGCTGCCGAATCCCGCCTTCTTTTTCGTTTCAAAATACTGTCCGTCCATAAATTACTCCACATCTTAAACCTTCAAATGCTTCCGGATCGTAATCCTGCTGCCCACAAAGCCGATCCCCACTCCGAGAATCAACGCGACCGGAACCAGCGTGTGAAATACCGTCTGAACCGATACAAACTCGAGCATTGATCCGATGAAATTAAAGCTGTCCGCAACATAAACCATAATCTTCTGATAGAGGAAATACAGAAGTACAAGCGGAATTGCCGCTCCAATGATACCGATCAGAATTCCCTCCACCACAAACGGCGCGCGGACCAGATAGTCGGTGGCCCCGATCAGCTTCATGATGGAGATTTCCTCCTTGCGCACCGAGATTCCGACCGTGACCGTATTGCTGATCAAAAAAACCGCGACACACAGAAGTATCAGAATGATCCCGACGGAGATATAGCCCACCAGCCGGTTGAAATCACTCAGGATATTTGCGACATACTCTGATTTCTTGACCTCGCGCACGCCCGGGATCGTCTGAAGATACCGGACCAGAGAGCTCTGCATGGAGACATCGCTCAGATAGATCTGGTAATTCGCCGAATTTGCCAGCGGATTGTCCTCGGCAAAGCCCGCCGCCAGCTCCTCCTTGCCCTGAAAATAAATCTCCTTGTAAAAATCCCATGCATCGCTCGCAGACACATAGTCTGCGCGGCTGACCTCCGGGCGCCTGGTGATCAGTTCTCCAATCGCAAGAATTTCACTCTCTGTCAACCCCTTGTCAAAAAAGACCGAGACCGACACCCCCTCCTCGATACTGCGCATGGCAACCCTGAAGTTCGTGATCACGATAAAAAACAGGCCAAACATAAAAATGCAGGCCGACATGGTCGCGATGGATGCCA
>CAZNQZ010000376.1:0-2232 GCA_964575245.1 uncultured Lachnobacterium sp.
GCGTCCTATGATACACCGGATGCAAAGTGGGTGGTATCGAATTGATATTGATTTTTCTTACAATTTTGTAAGGTTCTCCTTTGCGGGAAACGTTAACGTTACCGTTGTTCCTTCTCCCTCCTGTGAAATAATGTGCAGCCCCAAATCCAGAAAAGACGCCAGCTTTTTGCACAGATACAGACCCATGCCGGTAGATCCGCCCCGGCTCCGACCGTTGCTGCCGGTGAAGCCCCGATCGAAGACACGGGGCAGCTCGTGGGCCGGGATGCCCACGCCGTTGTCCCGGACGGTAAGCTTTATCTGCTTTCCCAGCGGTTGCGCCGAAATGGTGATAACCGGGTCTTTCCCACGGTACCGCGCGGCGTTCTGGAGAAGCTGTCCCAGAATAAAAACAACCCACTTTTCGTCGGTATAGACGCAGCAGTCCAGGTTCTCCGTCTCCACCCTCACGCCGCTTTGAATCATCAGGGAACGGTGGTTTTCAACGGCTTGGGCGGCGATTTTCCCCAAGCTCACCTGCCGGAACAAGCAGTCCTGTTGCGGATTTTCCGCTCGGGCATAGAACAGGGCCCGCTCTACATGGGCCTCGATCCGCGCCAGCTCCGCCGTGAGCTTCCGGCGTTTCGCCCCGTCCAGTTCCCGGCAAATCAACCGGGCGGCAGTGATGGGGGCTTTGACCTCATGGATCCAGCGCTCCACATACTCCCGGTACTCCCGCTGAGCAGCCTCCGCATCGGACACCGCCCCCGTCATAGCCCGGCCCGCACGGCGGGCTAAATGGAACAGCCGCCGTTCATAGAGATTTTGGGGCGGCGGGACGCACTCCATAAATAGATACTTTCGGTCCAGGGTGTTCATAATCGTTTCCAATTCCCGGAGGCGGGTGCGTTGGCGGAGGAAATTGACCGATTGAACCGTTACGAAAACCAGCAATAGACCCAACAGCAAAAGCGCCAGAACTCCCGGCGTTGTTCCTGTGGCAAGAAGGAACGCCGCCGCCAATCCGGTGCAGATCAGCTGGAGGGCAATCCATCCCAGCCGGTCAGATAAAAATTCCCACAGCGTCATAGCTGATACCCCATTCCCCGTCGGGTTTTGATGGCGTCAGGCAGGCCAATCTCCGCCAGTTTTCCCCGCAGGCGGGTCATGTTGACACTGAGGGTGTTATCATCAATGTAGATCTGGCTGTCCCACAGGGCATCAATCAGGTCGGCCCGGGAGACGATCTGCCCGGAGTGCTCCATCAGGCAGGCCAGAATTTGCAGCTCATTCCGGGTCAGCTCCGCCATATTCCTGTTGGCGGATACCGTTCCTTTAGTCAGGCTCAAGCGAAGCCCGTCCGTCTCCAATACGTCCACTGCTTCCGGCCCGCCGCTCCCCCGGCGCAGAACTGCCTTGATCCGGGCCAGCAGTATAGGGACACTGTAGGGCTTTGTGATGTAATCGTCTCCCCCCAGGCTCAACGCCCGCACCTCGTCCGCCCCGGAATCCCGGCTGGTGACAAAGATCACCGGCGCGGGGAAGGCCTTCCGCAAAGCGGTACACAGGGCGAAGCCGTCCCGTCCGGGCAGGTTGATGTCCAGCAGGAAGAGGTCCGGGTACGCTTGTGCCGCCTGGACCGGAACACTGTCAAAATCGGTGACCGGGAGCGGCTGGTAGCCCTCGTTTTCCAGTAGAAGCGCCAGCTCGTCCCGAATGGCCGGGTCATCCTCAATGATCATAATTTTGGTCATACCGCTTTAGAAATTGCTGGGCGAATAGCGAACTGTCACAACGATCACCTGTTTATTTGGTTCGTCCACACGGTAAATGTCTGTGTAGTTTTTGACAAACAACTGCCGGTATCCACGATTGGCATATATGCCCTGTCTGCGCTCAGGACAGCGATAGGGCATATGGTCGAGAGAGAAAATTTCCTGCTCGATTGTTTCTACCAGTCTCAGTGCGGTATCAGGTTCCTGAAATGTTTTTGCAATATACGTGTAAATATCGTCCAAATCCCGCAAAGCCCGGCCCATCAGCTTGACATCATACTTATCCAAAGTGCTTCCTCCTGAGTGATGCAAGTGCTTCGTGAGCGTCGTATAACTGTCCATCCTGCTCAAATTCTGTTTCTGCTTCAGAAATTGCGGCATCCTCTGCTGCGGTTTCTACGATTGCTTCATAGGCTTCAATGCTCATAACAACCAAATCGCCATATCCATTTTTGGTGATAAAAATTGGCTCATGCTT
>CAZNQZ010000377.1:0-2228 GCA_964575245.1 uncultured Lachnobacterium sp.
ACGGTTCCCACTATCCGATTGAGGAGAACATCGAAAAGACGAAGGAGCTGGTCGCTGTCGCTCACGGCATGGGAATGTCCATCGAGGCTGAGGTGGGCTCCATCGGCGGAGAGGAGGACGGGGTCGTCGGCATGGGCGAGTGCGCAGATCCCGACGAGTGCAAGGCCATCGCGGATCTCGGCGTGGATATGCTGGCGGCGGGTATCGGCAACATTCACGGCAAGTATCCGGAAAATTGGGCAGGGCTCAGCTTTGACACCCTCGATGCGATCCAGAAGAAAACCGGCATTATGCCGCTGGTTCTTCACGGAGGCACAGGCATTCCGGCGGACATGATCAAGAAGGCGATCGACCTTGGCGTGTCCAAGATCAATGTGAACACGGAGTGCCAGCTCTCCTTTGCGGATGCGACGCGCAAGTATATCGAGGCGGGCAAGGATCTCGAGGGCAAGGGCTTTGATCCGAGAAAGCTTCTGGCTCCGGGCGCGGATGCGATCCGGGCGACGGTCAAGGAGAAGATGGAGCTCTTCGGATCAGTCGGAAAGGCTTAAGGGTTACCTGAAATTTACACAAAAAAGATCTGTTTGTGTAGTAAAATTTGACGAAGTGTATAAATCCGATTTTTTTTAGAAAAAGATATTGCTTTTTCCTGTGAGAAAGTGTATTGTAATTTTCAGAAATAAGGCAGACATGAACAAGGGCGTTCCAAGGAGGATTGGAATGCCCTTTTTTCATAGCCGCCCTAAAAAGCCGGTTCAGGAAACCCGGCATAAGAGAAAGGATGATGTGATATGAGTGATTATTTCAATGTTGCAGACATATTCGGAGAGAATGTGTTCAGCGATGCGGTGATGCTGGAGCGCCTTCCCAAAAAGGTCTACAAAAAGCTCCATGAGGTGATGGATGAGGGACAGGAGCTTGATCTGGCGACGGCGGATGTCATCGCGCATGAGATGAAGGAGTGGGCGATCGAGAAGGGCGCGACCCACTACACCCACTGGTTCCAGCCGCTGACCGGAGTCACCGCGGAGAAGCACGACTCCTTCATCACGGCACCGATGGAGAATGGCAAGGTTTTGATGAGCTTTTCCGGTAAGGAGCTGATCAAGGGTGAGCCGGACGCGTCATCCTTTCCGTCCGGGGGCCTGCGCGCCACCTTTGAGGCGAGGGGCTACACGGCGTGGGATTGTACCTCACCGGCCTTTGTCCGTCAGGACGCCGCGGGCGCTACGCTCTGCATCCCGACCGCGTTCTGTTCCTACACCGGGGAGGCGCTGGATCAGAAGACGCCGCTTCTTCGCTCCATGGAGGCGATCAATGATCAGGCCCTGCGGCTGCTGAGGCTGTTCGGCAATACGACCTCCCGGAAGGTGACACCGTCCGTCGGGCCGGAGCAGGAGTATTTTATTGTGGACCGCGAGAAGTACTTAAAGCGCAAGGATCTGATTTTCACCGGCCGCACGCTGTTCGGGGCAATGCCGCCCAAGGGGCAGGAGATGGACGATCACTATTTCGGCGCGATCCGCGAGCGCATTGCGGCGTACATGCGCGACGTCAACAAAGAGCTGTGGAAGCTCGGCGTCACGGCAAAGACCCAGCACAACGAGGTGGCCCCGGCTCAGCATGAGCTGGCCCCCATCTATGCGGAGTGCAACGTGGCGGTGGATCACAACCAGCTCATGATGGAGACGCTCAAAAAGGTGGCGGGACGACACGGACTGCAGTGTCTGCTGCACGAAAAGCCCTTTGCGGGTGTGAACGGCTCCGGCAAGCACAACAACTGGTCGATTACGACAGACGATGGAATTAACCTGCTTGACCCCGGCGAGACGCCCCATGAGAACATTCAGTTCCTTTTGGTTCTGACCTGTATCCTAAAGGCTATCGACGAGCACGCGCTGCTGCTTCGGGCATCCGCCGCGGATGTGGGGAACGATCACCGGCTCGGCGCAAACGAGGCGCCCCCCGCAATCCTGTCTGTATATCTCGGAGATCAGCTCGGCGACGTGTTAAACCAGCTGATCAGCACCGGAGCGGCGACACACAGCCTTGAGGGGGCGAAGCTGGAGACGGGCGTCAAGACAATCCCGGATTTCATGAAGGATGCGACGGACCGCAACCGCACTTCACCCTTTGCCTTCACCGGAAATAAGTTTGAGTTCCGAATGGTCGGCTCGCAGGATTCGGTGGCCAAGCCGAACATCGTGTTGAACACCATCGTCGCAGCC
>CAZNQZ010000378.1:0-2223 GCA_964575245.1 uncultured Lachnobacterium sp.
GATATACCGTCCCCGAACAGAACAGCCCATACAGCTGCGGTTGCACGCCCTGAAATGTGTGCATGCACTGCCCTATTCCATGCTGCGCAGTCTGCGCGCGTCGCATACACCATCCGTCACTCGGTATGATAACGGATGGCCAGATGCCTCTGTTTATATGAACAGGACCTGTCATGTCCTGCAGCCGCTCATAAAGAAGAGTACAAAAATATCCCAAGAAACAGGGTCAACCTATCATCAACCCTGTCTCTGCTTGTGCTTCGGATTTACACAGATAATCCGGATACTTCCTTTTCTCTTGATGATTTTGCATTTCTCGCAAATAGGTTTCACTGATGATCTCACCTTCATGACAAAACCTCCTTTCTCTTCAAAAGCCCCATTTTCGGCGCTTTTCCAAAAGTGTCCGCTTGATATTATACACGGACATCCCATGGATGTCAAGATTTTTTTACTTGTCTCTCCAAATAATTCTACCCTTGGTCAGGTCATATGGAGACATTTCAATCGTGACCTTATCCCCTGGGAGGATGCGGATAAAATTCATGCGCAGCTTGCCGCTGATCGTCGCCAGAATCTGATGCCCATTTTCCAGCTCAACCTTAAAAAATGCGTTCGGCAGCTTCTCTACCACCACGCCCTCGACTTCGATCACATCTGTCTTTGACATAACTTGTTTTCCTCCTGCTTGCTAAAAGAGATCCAAAAAGCCCTGCTCCTTCTCCTCCTCTGTCAGGGAGAGGATTTCCGGCTTTCCCTCCGTTATAAGAATCGTATTCTCATAATGGGCGGATAATGACTGATCCGCCGTGACAACCGTCCACTGGTTATCCGTCCAGAATACCCGCCATGTCCCGATATTGATCATCGGCTCCACCGCCAGCGTCATGCCGGCCCGCAGCCGGATGCCCTTTAGAACCTTGCGGAAATTCGGCACTGCCGGTTCCTCGTGCAGATGGCTCCCGATTCCGTGTCCGCACAGATCCCGCACCACTCCATAGCCAAAGCTCTCAGCATATGTTCCTATGGCCCGTGAGATATCGTAGAGATGGTTTCCGGCGACAGCCTGCTTCATGCCCTCAAAGAACGCCATTCTTGTGCGCTCGATCAAAAGCTTCGCCTCCTCCGTGACTGCGCCGACCGCAATGGTTCGCGCCGCGTCGGAGTGATAGCCCCTGTAGTTCACGCCCACGTCGAGACTTACAATATCGCCCTCCTGAATCATCCGCTCTTCACTGGGAATGCCGTGTACAACCTCCTCATTGACTGATACACAGACGCTGGCCGGATAGCCGTTGTAATTCTTGAACGACGGCTCGCAGCCACGGTCCCGGATCATCTCCTCGCCCATTCGGTCAATATCCATCGTGGACATTCCCGGTCGGATTTCTTTTCCAAGCATCTGATGCACGGACGCGAGGATACGCCCCGCCTCCCGCATCAGCTCAATCTCTTTGGAAGATTTAATCGTCACCGGCATTTACTCACCCAAAATATCCACGATGGCGGCGAACACATCATCCATCGGCCGGGTTCCGTCCACGGATTTCAAAATATTCTGCGCCCTGTAGTAGTCAATGAGCGGCTGTGTCAGCTCGTGGTACACAGACAGACGCTTCTGCACAGTCTCCGGCTTGTCGTCATCGCGAAGCACGGTGTCGCTGCCGCAGGCGTCGCACTTGCCCTCGACCTTGGTCGGGTTAAACACAACATGATAGGTTGCGCCGCAGCTCAGGCAGGCACGTCTTCCGCCCATGCGGTTTACAATATTCTCGTCCGGCACATCCACATCGATCGCATAGTCCATGGTCTGGCCGACCTTCTTTAACGCCGCGTCCAGCGCCTCCGCCTGCGGGATTGTCCTCGGGAAACCGTCCAGTACAAAGCCATTTTTGCAGTCCTCCTGCTGAATCCGGTCCATGACCAGATCACAGGTCAGCTCATCCGGGACAAGCGCTCCCTGATCCATGTAGGTCTTTGCCTTCTTTCCAAGCTCCGTGCCGTTCTTGATGTTGGCGCGGAAAATATCCCCGGTCGAGATATGGGGGATATGGTATTTGGCCGCAATCTGCTTTGCCTGTGTCCCCTTCCCGGCTCCCGGGGCACCTAACATAATAATTTTCATACTCAGCCTCCCTCAAAAATGATTACAGGAGATACCGGAATTTCTCCCGGTATCTCCAAACACGATCAGTCGTTCAAAAATCCCTTGTAATAACGGAC
>CAZNQZ010000379.1:0-2218 GCA_964575245.1 uncultured Lachnobacterium sp.
CCTATCCTGTTCTTATTATATACCGAAAGAAGGAAATAGAAAAGAGGAAATTGCATGAATAAGGTAATACTTATGGGACGGCTGACCAGAGACGCTGAGATTCGTTATTCCCAGGGGGAAACGGCCAGTGCAATCGCGCGGTTTACCATCGCGGTTGACCGGCGCGTGCGCCGCGATGCGGCAAACGGAGATCAGACAGCGGATTTCATCAGCTGCGTTGCGTTTGGACGAACCGCTGAGTTTCTGGAAAGATTTGGGCGCAAGGGAACAAAGTTTGTTCTTGAGGGCCGGATTCAGACTGGCAGCTACACCAACAAGGACGGGCAGCGCGTGTACACCACGGATGTCGTGGCGGAAAACGTAGAGTTCGCGGAGAGCAAGAGCTCCGGCGGCGGAGACAGCTTCGGCGCGCCTAGTATGCCCGCACCGGGCGGTGCAGCAGGGGATGGCTTCATGAATATTCCGGACGGAATTGATGAAGAACTACCGTTTAATTAATAAGGAGGTAATCAGCATGGCTTTCAATAAAGCAGCGGCATCCGGAGATGCTTCTTCCATGAAGAGAAGACCGATGCACAGAAGGAAAAAGGTGTGTGTGTTCTGTGGCAAGGACAATGTCATTGACTACAAGGATATCAACAAGCTCAAGAGATACGTCTCTGAGCGGGGCAAGATCCTTCCCCGCCGTATCACAGGCAACTGCGCGAAGCATCAGAGAGCGCTTACCGTGGCAATCAAGCGTGCGCGTCATCTGGCGATGATGCCCTACGTCTGCGATTGAGAAAAATTAAAAAGCAGCCACCGAAATGGTGGCTGCCTTTTATATGCGCAGGGGCGCGTAGGGAATTCAGCAGCTTTGCTGCTCGCGCCCCGCGCGGCGAGTAGGGTCGAAAACTCTCCCCTACTCGATTTTTTACACACTCTGTTTTGCAGAGTGTTTTTGCTTGGGAGGCTTTTCCTTCTTTGGCTTGTCCTCGCGTGCGAAAAGCGACCGCTTTCTGCGCAGGCTGCCGCGAATGGCGGCGTCCAGCTTTTTGAAGCGCTCCTCCTCGGCGTCCTCCTGCTCCCGGAAGAGATAGTTCATCTCCTTGAGCACAGTGTCGTGCACCTCCTGACTGATATTCAGGCTCAGCTCCTCGTTATTCTGGGAGATGGCGCGCCCCACAATGTCGCTCATCAGCTCGCGGAACTGCTCCATGCGGTCCTCCGCGGACAGAGCCGGAAGCGGCGTCGGCTGTGCTGCGGGAGCCGTCTGAGAGACTGCCCTCACTGCGGGAGCCGCGGCCTGACCGCCAGCCCTCTTAGCCGCAGCCTGACCGCCGGACGCCAAGTCTGAGGGAGCCGTGGCCTGACCGCCAGCAACCTTAGCCGTGGCCTGACCGCCAGCAACCTTAGCCACAGCCTGTCCGCCAGCCGCCTTGTCAGTATGAGCTGCCGTTTGTTTGCCGGTCGCTTTATCTGCGTGAACCATGGCCGGTTGGTCAGTCGCCTTTGCCCCATAAGCCGTGGCGCTGGAGTTCTCACTGTCGGAAGAATCTGCCGCGGAGCCGGCTGTCAGGCTGTCATCTGCCTTTGCCATGGGAGCCGCCTGCTCGCTGCCTGTCGGCTTCATCACAGTGACGAGCGGCGGGGGCACGTCCCCGCCGTTATGTAGGATCGTGCGGATGGCCTTGAGCTGATAACCCTGCTCCTTTAAGCTCTTAATCCTTTGAAATTCCAGAATGTTCTCCCTCGTATAGTATCGATGTCCCATCTCATTTCGCGGGATGGTCAAATCAAGTTCATCTTCCCAGTAACGCAACACGTGACTTTCCACACCAGCCATTGTGGCGGCGTCAGAAATCATGTAACGCACTTTTTCCAAGGACATGTCCTCCTTTCATATTTCGGTCATAACTGGTTGAACTGCCTCTTTGTTTCATTATACGAGTATCATGACAGGACTTCAAACATTTTTCGTCGATGAATTTCGACAGAAATTGCGCCGATACTGTAAAAAACAAAATCAGCTCTTGCCAGCACTCTTGCCGCTGACTATAATAGAGCTGTTGGTATACCATTCACGCCATATAGTTTCCATTCGCGCCAAACGGGCAAAAATCATGGCAAAAGAGTTATAATGGCAAGGAAACATAATTTACATGAAAGAGAGGAATCAGAAATGAAAAAAAGAATTGCAATTGTGATGGCGGTCGTAGTGATGGCACTTGGCATGGCA
>CAZNQZ010000380.1:0-2201 GCA_964575245.1 uncultured Lachnobacterium sp.
GTATGTCCCAAAAGCCCGTCGCCTACCAAAACAGATAATGGATGTCCCGTATTCTCTACGATACATCCAACTCCAACGCCCTCCACGCTATCGATCGGCATCAGAATCAACTCGGAGTCACGGAAACCGACTACCTCGGCGATCACGTGTTCACTGCTGTTCTTATCCGGATAGATCCGGCACAGATCTCCCAATCTGGCCTCCGGCCCTATTGATTCAATTGTGAGTCCCACTACCTTTACAACCTTGCCGTAGCTCTTGTAATACTGACGGTCCAAAAGCTGCAAATACTTTTCCGCCTCCGTGATCAAAGCTGCACTCCTTATACCAAAGCCCGGATGGCCTGGGTTAAATTTTGAAATTCCGTATCTATCCCGCAGTCAAACACACCGTAGCTCGTCTCAAGCTGGCAATGGCCGTCCGCCATCTGCATATCCTGCAGAAGCTCTATGGACACATCGGCCCCGGCGTGGGCGCGGATTTCATCCAGATGCTCCATGAGCATCTCACGGTCCGCCCCGTTTGTGCGGATTCTGACCTTGTTTCCGACCTCCACGTTCATCAGTGTGTTGTTGATCAGGGCGAGAAGAATTTCCCTCTTATCGGCAAGCTGGATACAGAATACCTTTTCAAACACCGGGATCAGGGCGTCCACGATATCCCCCTCCATCTCCTCCATGCGCATCTGAAACTCGGAATCCAGCTCCGTCTTTCTTGTGGCAAGTTCCTTCTCCAGGCACTCCTTCTGGTCTAACAGGCTCCTCTCCAGCTCCGCGAGTTCCTCCTCGCGGGCCTGTGAGCCATCGGCATAGCCCTGCCGCTTCTGCTCCTCATAGACCGCCTGTGCCTGTGTTTTTGCATCCGCGAGGATCTGCTTCGCCTGTGCCTGCGCATCCGCGAGAAGCTGATCCGCCTGTGCCTGTGCGTCCGCAAGAAGCTGGGCTGCCGCCTCGGAAGGGTCGGGCTTTCGCTCCACCTCCGTCACCTCTATGCCGCTGGAAAACCCGTCGGATTCCTCCTGCTCATCAAACGGGGGAATTGCCTGCACCGGCTCGGCAGCCGCGTCAGGCCGCGCCATGCGCTCCTGCGCAAGTATATTGGAATTGATAATGCGCTTATTGTTCGGCTGCTGGACGACATAATACTGTTTTAATAAATTAGACAACGATATCGTCACCTCCGCCACGGGAAATTACAATCTCACCGGCATCCTCAAGCTTTCGGATCACACCGACAATCTTCTGCTGTGCCTCCTCGACATCCTTCATCCGGACAGGTCCCATGAAATCCATGTCCTCCTTGATCATGGCTGCCAGACGCTTGGACAGGTTCTTGAAGATGACATTCTGAACCTCCTCGTTGGCGTTCTTGAGCGCCAGCTCCAGATCGGAATTGTCCACCTCACGCAGCACGCGCTGGATTGCGCGGTCCTCCAGAAGCAGGATATCCTCGAAGACGAACATCTTCTTGCGGATCTCGTCCGCCAGCTCCGGCTCCTCGATCTCGAGGGACTCCATGATATGTTTTTCTGTTCCGCGGTCGACGGTGTTCAAAATGCTGACAATCGCGTCGATACCGCCGACAATCGTGTAATCCTGATTGACCAGCGATGCAAGCTTGCGCTCCAATACCCGCTCCACCTCCTTGATGACATCCGGCGAAGTGCGGTCCATCGTCGCAATACGCCTCGCAACGTCCGCCTGCTTCTCCGGCGGAAGCGATCCGAGCACAAGAGCCGCCTGCCCTGCCGGCAAATAGGACAGGATCATTGCAATGGTCTGCGGATGCTCATCCTGAATAAAGTTGAGCAGCTGACTCGGATCCGTCTTTCTCACAAACTCAAACGGTCGAACCTGCAGAGACGCCGTGAGCTTTGCGATAACGCCCTGCGCCTTCTCGTTGCCCAACGCCTTTTCCAAAAGTTCCTTCGCATATCCGATACCGCCCTCCGCAATGTACTGCTGTGCAAGGCAGATCTGATAAAACTCCTCCATCACGTCCTCTTTGGTCTGAGGAGCGACGCTTCTGGTATTCGCGATTTCCAGGGTCAGTTCTTCAATTTCGTCTTCCTTCAGGTGCTTAAAAATTGTGGCAGCCTTCTCCGGTCCCAATGTAATCAGGAGGATTGCAGCCTTCTGCACCCCGTTGTATGCCTCTGCCATAGCTTACGCTGCTCCCACCTTTACTCCCAGTCTTCATTC
>CAZNQZ010000381.1:0-2189 GCA_964575245.1 uncultured Lachnobacterium sp.
GGAGGATGTCACCCGGTTTTTAACTTACGCCGCGGAGGAGAACCTGGAGGCGACCGAGGTCGCAGTGGTCACCGAGGAGCCGAGACTGGTGATGGCGTGGCGGGGCAAAGAGATCGTGAACCTCTCCCGCGCGTTTCTGGACACGAACGGCGCACATCAGGAGGCGGATGTCACGGTGGAGATGCCGGATGAGAAGACCAATTTTTTCCATATGATAGAGATTCCCGAGGTGGCGGCGGCCCTGGAGCGGAAGGATTACCGCGGCGCATGGCTTGCGATGCTCGCGGATTTAAACGTCTGCTCCCAGAAGGGGCTGGTGGAAATGTTTGACGGCTCCATCGGCGCGGGCAGCGTTTACATGCCATACGGCGGACGTTACCAGCTCACCGAGACGCAGAGCATGGTTGCAAAGCTTCCGGTCATGAACGGAACATCCGATACGGTGACGATGATGTCCTACGGCTTCGATCCGAATTTGTCCTCGTGGAGCCCCTATCACGGTGCGGTCTACGCGGTCCTCGAGTCTCTGTCACGCATTGTCACGGCGGGCGGCGACTTCCGCAAGGTGCGGTTTACCTTTCAGGAGTATTTCCGCAGGATGGATGAGGAGCCGAGGCGCTGGAGTCAGCCTTTTGCGGCGCTCCTCGGCGCATATGATGCGCAGATCGGCTTTGGCCTGCCCTCGATCGGAGGAAAGGATTCCATGTCCGGAACCTTCAACGAAATCGACGTGCCGCCCACGCTGGTATCCTTCGCCGTGGATGTGGCGAAAGAGGGCGATATCATTACGCCGGAGCTGAAAAAAGCGGGCAGTAAGCTGGTGCTTTTTACCATAGAAAAAAATGAGTATGACCTTCCGGTCTATGAACAGGTCATGAAGCTCTATGACGCTGTTCACCTTGCCATTCAAAAGAGGGCAATCTCTTCCGCATATGCGCTGGATGGCAAAGGATTAGCCGCAGCGGTCAGCAAGATGGGATTTGGCAACCATTTAGGCGTAACGGTTGACAATTCAGTGACAGAGCCGATTTTGTTCGGATCAGGCTTCGGGAACATTGTGGCAGAGATTTCGGAGGAGCTTTTGCCTGTCGTAGATCAGATTATGGAACAGGCAGGCCTGACAGGCAGTTATCAGACCGTCGGCGAGGTCAATGAATCGGGTTCCTTCCAATTTATGGGCGCATGTCTTTCCATGTCGGATGCGCTCGAAGCGTGGACCGGCACCTTAGAGCGCGTGTTTGCGACGCGCAGCGCGGGCGCGGACTGTGGAAGAGTGGAAAATTGCGGGATTTATGACGCAAAAACAATTCATATATGTAAAAACAGGGTCGCGAGACCGACGGTTTTCATTCCGGTATTTCCGGGCACAAACTGTGAGTACGACAGTGCGAAGGCCTTTGAGCGCGCGGGCGCAGACGTGATTGTCCGGGTGTTTCGGAACCTGAGCGCGGCAGATATCCGCGACTCCGTAGAGGTGTTCTCCAGGGCGATTGACCAGTCACAGATTATCATGTTTCCGGGTGGTTTCTCCGCCGGAGACGAGCCTGAGGGCTCGGCGAAATTCTTTGCGACCGCCTTCCGCAACGCGAAGATGACCGAGGCGGTGCAGCGCCTTTTGAACGAGCGCGACGGCCTTGCGCTGGGCATCTGCAACGGTTTTCAGGCTCTGATCAAGCTGGGTCTTGTGCCGGATGGAACCATCCGTATGCAGGACGAAAATTCGCCCACCCTGACCTACAACACCATCGGCCGCCACATCAGCCGGATGGTTTACACGAAGGTGGTTTCCAACAAATCCCCGTGGCTGCAGCAGGCGGAGCTTGGCGGGGTCTACTGCAATCCCGCATCCCACGGAGAGGGCCGCTTTGTGGCGACGGAGGCGTGGCTGGAGGAGCTTTTTGCCAACGGCCAGGTCGCGACGCAATATGTCGATGAGGCGGGGAATCCCACCATGGATGAGGAGTGGAACATCAACGGCTCCTACAGGGCAATCGAGGGAATTACCAGCCCGGACGGCAGGGTTTTCGGGAAAATGGCGCACAGCGAGCGGCGCGGAGATTCGGTCGCAATCAACATATACGGGGAACAAAACCTGAGGTTATTCGAGTCCGGAGTGGCGTATTTTGTATAAATTGTCTAAAGTATTGAGGAAAAATGTTAAATTTTTTCTCAAAAAATTCGATTTTGCT
>CAZNQZ010000382.1:0-2188 GCA_964575245.1 uncultured Lachnobacterium sp.
TTCCTGGGTTATCTGCTCCGGCGCCGCGTAAGAGGACTCGATGATGAGGTCATAATTTCCCGCATTGTAATAGTCGATGCCATACAGATCCGCAAACCGCTCACTCTCGATCTGCGCCCTTTTTTTCAGTGCAGCCTTCGCGTCCTCAACGCTCCGATAGCTCTCCGCACTGCGCGCCGCGCCGCCAAAAACCCGCTCCGCCGCCACATTCGGATCAATGAGAAGAAAAACTTTAAAGGAATCCGGGACAAAATGCCAGCCCAGACGGAAATCAAACACCGTGTTGTCCACTTCTCTTCCGAGCTTCGCTGTCATACCGTCAATTTCGTCGTCGATGGCAGGGTCCCCCTTGACCATCTCGTTGAGCTCGACTACGGAAACACCCCTCTGCTCCGCAACCCTGCGGAAAATATCTCCTCCTGACAGCGTATCATATCCAAGCTTTTTCAGCTCGTCGCGAACCGTTGTCTTTCCGGCCCCCAGATTGCCGGTGATCGTTATATTCATGCCAGGCTCCTTTCCTGTGTGTGGTTCGCCGCTCCTGCCTGTTACAGGAGCGCAATTCCATGCTCCTCGCAGATGCGGACCGTCTCCTCGGGCCAAAGCGAACACTGTACCTCTCCGATATGTGCCTTCCGCAGAAAGAACATACAGATGCGGGACTGCCCGATGCCGCCCCCGATCGTGTATGGAAGCGTCCCTTCCAGAACAGCCTTCTGAAACGGCAGGTCCGCCCGTTCCGGGCATCCCGCCTGCTCCAGCTGGGAGAGCAGTGAATCCCTGTCCACGCGAATGCCCATGGAGGACAGCTCCAGCTCAATATCCAGAACCGGGTAGTACACTATGATATCCGCATTGAGATTCCAGTCGTCGTAATCCGGTGCGCGCCCGTCATGGGGTTTTCCATTGCCAAGCGGGCCTCCGATCTGCATTACGCACACCGCGCCCTTCGCCTTGGCTATGTAGTATTCGCGCTCCTTCGGCGTATTGTCCGGAAACATCTCCTCCAGCTCCGACGTCGTCACGAAAAAGATGTCCTTCGGCAGAATCAGATCCACATGGTCATACTGAATCGCCACATACTGCTCCGTCTTTCGCAGGCATTTGTACACGGTGCGCACCACTTCCTTCAAATAGTCCAGCGTGCGGTCCTCTTTTCGGATCACTTTCTCCCAATCCCACTGATCCACAAAGATCGAGTGAATATTATCCGTATCCTCGTCCCTGCGGATCGCGTTCATGTCCGTGTACAGCCCCTCCCCCTCCGAGAAACCGTACTTTTGCAGCGCATAGCGCTTCCACTTTGCAAGGGAGTGCACCACCTCCGCCTTCTTTTCCTCCTGCTCCCGGATTCCGAAGGCCACCGGGCGCTCATAGCCGTTTAAGTTGTCGTTCAACCCGGTGTCCGGATCGACAAACAGCGGCGCGGAGACACGCTGCAGGTTCAGTCTCTGAGCCAGCATGCCCTGAAAGAAATCCTTGACCATCTTGATTGCCACCTGAGTGTCATGCAGACTCAGTTCCGATGAATAATGATCGGGTATTCGCAGCTTTTCCATAATTCTTCCCTTCTACCTCACTCTCATTTTTTGCGCTTTTTCTTACCTTTCGTTTTATCCTGATACTGGTATGACGGCACGATGGCCTTCACCTCCCGCTTTATGTCGGAGCCCTCCTGATAAGCCGCTTCCTTCAGGCTCACCAGATCAGCAAAAAACTTTTCGTCATCGAACTCCAGGGGCTTTCCGATAAAAATGCGGTCATTCGCGGTCTTTTGCAGGCCCTCTTCCTCCTTCAGGCACTCCTCGAACATTTTTTCGCCCGGGCGCAGGCCGGTGTAGACAATCGGAATATCCACATCCGGCTCATAGCCGGAAAGCCGGATCAGACTGCGTGCCATATCATCAATGCGGACCGGCTCCCCCATGTCCAGAACAAAGATCTCCCCGCCCTGTGCGTAGGCGCCCGCCTGCAGAACCAGCGAAACCGCCTCCGGTATCGTCATGAAATAGCGGATGATATTCTTGTCCGTCACTGTCACTGGGCCGCCCTCCGCGATCTGTTTTTTGAAGATCGGGATCACGGAGCCATTGCTGCCGAGCACGTTTCCAAAGCGCACCGCAACATAGCGGGTGTCCGGATACCTGCGGTTCATCCCCTGAATGATCATCTCGCAGATCCGCTTGGA
>CAZNQZ010000383.1:0-2172 GCA_964575245.1 uncultured Lachnobacterium sp.
AAGATGATGATACAAGTATCAAAAAACCCCCCGTCCCGTTAAGGACGAGGGGGGAATCTCGTGTTACCACCTTAATTCGCACACCGCTCGCGCAGTGCGCCTCCGCAAGTCTCTATCAAGACTTTGGCCTCTGTAACGTGCGCCGCTCCGTCCCTCCCTACTAGAGAAACGATGATTCATCAGCGTTCCCAAAGATAGACCCGTTCAGGAGGAAAGCTCGGGGAGGTAATACGGTTTTGCTTTCCACGCGCCTCTCACCGCCCGGCAGCTCTCTGTCTGTTCCACAAAACGTACATGTTCCCGTCATTGCATTTGCCAGTATGAAATTGAAAACATTATATCCGCATATTTCGGAATTGTCAACCATGAAAATTTGCAGGGCAAAAACCATTCCTGTTCCATTTTATTACCGTTTTATATCCAAGCTTTTCGTACCACGAAGCCAAATATGTATAGTGTATATAGCTGTAATCATAGCCTTCTTCTCTTAATATTCGTGTCACATGCTTAACCATTGTCAATCCTATTCCTTTGTCACGATATTCCGGAAGTGTCCCTACGCATCCGGGACCGCCTATTCTTAGCTCATGCCCTTTTATATTGTGCGTCCCCATATCGTCAACAAGACAGAAACTTGCGACTTTTCCGTTTACATATCCACAATATATTCTGTCCATTCCGTTGAAAAACGGAGTCCAATCTTCCTCAATCCTTCCTACTTCTTTCTTTAATTCTTCAAGGTCGCCATTATAAAAGCCAAATGAAACGCTGCTATCAAATTTTTTATTATAGTTACCTGTATCAAATTCCTTTAGAGAAAGTATCATTTCATCAAAAACGTATTCTTCCGGCAGAGCACAAACAGGCTCGCTCTCAAAAAAACCCGGATGCAGGCAGTGAAATAATTGTATGCATTCCTGCTTATTCATGTGTATATCCTCGCTTAATTTTGATTGAACAAAATCACTGCGCGATGGCTGGCCATGGCAGTGGTACAACTTTTTTCCCTTAAAATAAATTTAAAGCAGAGAACAAGGCGGTGGCACAGTTGGGGAAGATCGCCGTCGGAATCAGTTACGGCAGCAGGATATCATCTCCGAGATCCTGCTCTTCGCGGAGGACACGAAGATCAAAGACCCGTTTATACTCAATCATATCAATTAAAGCTGCCTGCTTCAGATACTGCGGCTGCCGCTCTTAAGCTTAAACTTTTCTACAAGACTCCTCATAAGCTGCGACTGGCTGGAAAGCGCTTCACTTGCAGCTGCGCTTTCCTCTGCAGTCGCCGAGTTTGTCTGGACTACATCAGAGATCTGGTCCATTCCGATTGCGATCTGGGAAACGGCGTAAGCCTGATCGTTGCTGGCCTCTGAGATCTGCCCGATAATACCTGTCATTTCATTTACATCATTAACTGCATCAAGCATGGACTTTGCTGTATCGTCAACGATCTGCTTTCCTTTTTGTACTAACTTTAATGAATTTTCAATTAAATCAGAAATATTCTTAGATGCCTCTACACTTTTGTTTGCCAGACTGCGGACCTCATCTGCTACTACGGCAAAGCCTTTTCCGGCTGCACCTGCGCGGGCAGCTTCTACGGCAGCGTTAAGAGCAAGAATGTTGGTCTGCTGCGCAATATCTTCAATTGTCTTTATGATTTTGCCAATCTTATTGGAGCTGTCGTTGATATCTGCCATTGCCTGAATCATCAGCCGCATTTTTTCGTTACTCATATTCATTTTCGTGCTGACGCTTCCTGCCGTTGTCTCTGCCTGCCGCGCATTGTCTGCGTTCTGGTTCACCTTGCCGGAGATTTCATTAATGGTCGCAACGAGTTCTTCCACGGCGCTTGCCTGCTGACCTGTTCCCTGGGCAAGAACCCGTGCACCATCCGATACCTGCTCCGCCCCGCCTGCAACCTGAGAGGAACTTTGGCTGATCTGCCGCATCGTGTCGTTGAGCTTTTCTGCAATCCCCCGGAAAGAAACCAGCAGCGGACGGAAACTGCCTGTATATTCTGCTTCACAGATAGAATCCACTGTCAAATCGCCTTTCGCCATCTTAGCAAGAAATTTATTCTCATCTTCAATAATCATCTGAAGCTTATGAATCAGTCTGCCCACCTGCGCAGCAAGAACACCCAGTTCATCCTTAGAGGTGTAGGAAATC
>CAZNQZ010000384.1:0-2168 GCA_964575245.1 uncultured Lachnobacterium sp.
GGAGGAAATTCAAGGCGAATATTACCCGCTGGAGCACGAACCGCCGGACCCAATGGAGCGGGAGATCATCAGCGAGGTGCTGCCGCTGGGGGTCAAGGCGGTAGACGGGCTGATCACGGTCGGGAAGGGACAGCGTATCGGCGTTTTCGCGGGCTCCGGCGTGGGAAAGAGCACGCTGCTCGGCATGTTTGCTCGAAACACGAAGGCTGATATCAACGTGATCGCGCTGATCGGCGAGCGCGGTCGTGAGGTGCGCGAGTTTATTGAGCGGGATCTGGGGCCGGAGGGCATGGCGCGCTCGGTTGTAGTGGTCGCGACCTCCGACAAGCCCGCACTGATCCGCAACAAGTGTGCAAAGACCGCCACGGCGGTCGCGGAATATTTCAGAGATCAGGGAAAGGATGTCCTTCTGATGATGGACTCCATGACCCGTTTCTCGCAGGCGCAGCGCGAGATCGGACTTGCCTCAGGTGAGCCTCCGGTGACGAGGGGATATCCGCCCAGCGTGTACTCGGAGATGCCAAAGCTTCTGGAGCGTGCGGGGACGAACGCGAAGGGCTCGATCACGGGGCTGTACACGGTACTTGTGGACGGCGATGACTTCAACGAGCCGATCACGGACACCGCCCGGGGTATTCTTGACGGGCATATTATGCTGGACCGCAAGCTGGGGCACAAAAATCATTACCCGGCAATTGATATTTTGCAGAGCATTTCCCGTGTCATGAGTTCGATTGTGACCAATGAGCACAAGGCGCTTGCAGGAAAACTCAAAAATGTTCTGGCGACCTACAGCGAGGCGGAGGATCTGATCAACATCGGCGCGTACAAAAACGGCTCGAATCCGGAGATTGATTACGCGATCAAAAAGATCAGGGATGTGAACCGGTTCCTGTGTCAGGGGACGGACGAAAAGTTTCTCTTTGATGAGGAAGTGGATTTGCTGGAAGGGGTATTTGAGGATTAACAGATGGCAAAGTTTGTCTATCGCATGCAGAATATATTGAATATCAAGCAGAAGCTGGAGACGCAGGCGCAGATGGCGTTTGCTCTCGCCAATCAGGCATACCGCGAGGAGCAGGAAAAGCTGCAGGGGTATCTTGTGCGCCGCATGGGCTACGAGAAACGCCTGAAGGAGCTGATGGCGGGGTCGATCGACGTGCAGTCGGTCACGAACGCCCGGTCGGATCTGAACGCGATGAAGACCATCGTGCGCCGGCAGATGATGGAGGTGCACAAGGCAGAGCGTGTGCTGGAGGATGCGAGGCGCGCCTTAAACGAGGTGATGCAGGAGCGCAAGGTTCAGGAAAAGCTGCGGGAGAAGGCTTTTGATGACTTTAAGCACGATCTGGCAGTGCAGGAGACAAAGGAGATCGATGAGCTGGTGAGCTATACCTTCAACAACCGCTCATAGTCGATAAAAGGAGTACACGGCATGGCAAAGCGAGACAATTTTTTGGAGCCGGCGGAGGAGTTGGACGACGACAAGACCCGCAGGGAAAAGAAAAAGGATAAAAAGAGTGGAAAAAAGGGCAAGGACAAGAAGGGGGCGGCAGATGAGGAAGGCGAGAGCGCCGGAAGCAAGCTGGTGCTGTTTCTTGTGACACTTTTGATCATTGCGATCTGGGTCGGTATTCTGGCAGTTTTGATCCGCAGTGACGTGGGCGGTTTCGGCTCGTCCGTTCTCTATCCGATTTTAAAGGATGTCCCGTATATCAACCGGATTTTGCCGGAGCCGGAGGCTGTTTATCCGGGGGATGCAAACCAGATGCCCTACCGCTCGCTGGACGAGGCGCTCGCGCGCATCAGTGAGCTGGAAAAGGATTTGGAGGAGGCGGCTGGAAAAAATGCAGACGATGCGGCGACCATTGCAGATCTGCAGGAGTCCATCAGCGAGCTCTCCAAATACAAGGAGGAAGCGGCGGAATTTGAAAAACTGAAACAAAAATTTTATGAAGAGGTTGTGTTATCAGATGTTTCACCCGATATAGAACAATATAGGACTTTTTATGAGAGCATTGATCCGGAGAATGCCGCTGTCCTGTATAAACAAGTGATTGAGCAGATTACCTACGACGATTCCGTCGCAGATTATGTAAAGACATACTCGCAGATGCAGCCGAAGGCGGCAGCCGAACTCTTCAACACCATGACTAACAATATGTGGT
>CAZNQZ010000385.1:0-2155 GCA_964575245.1 uncultured Lachnobacterium sp.
TATTTTTTCTTCTAGCTTTTTTATATCTATCTTTAATATTTTTTTTGATTAAATGGGCATATTTTGTAGTCCATGCCCATTTTTAGCGCGAAATATGGGGGAAAGTGGAGAGAACAAGCTAAATTCTCACGGAATTGTTGACAATTCGTATTTTACATGCTACAATAGCCAATGTAATAATATTGTAATATTTGAAACAAAGTGTTTAAAAAAGAGACATATGTGCTATCATATGCCCTCAGAAAATGCGGAGGTTCGGAATGAGATTCAGTAGGAAAATGATTGAGAGTATGGCAGTTGCCGGGCTGACGGCTGCGCTTACGGTCACATCAATTACTACGAGCGGAGAAAGCAGCACAGAGAGCAGAGATACCATTGAGATGAAATCGAACGGCATCGCCGGAATTGCGGCGGCGTTCGAGGAGTACCGGTCAGAGGCGGAGGAGTCCAGTCTGTCGGTCGGCGTGGATCGGGATATCGCAGCCGTTGTGACGGCCACCGTAAAGAAGCCTGAGGAGGAGTTGGAAAGCAGGGCTTTGACTCAGGAGAATGAGTCGGCAGATGCCCTGCAGGAGATCCCCGAGACGAATTCCCCGGAGGAGCCTCCTGTCCCCGAGGTGCAGAAAACGCTCACCCCGGAGGAAGAGGAGTGGCAGGATAAGCTGATGGCGGATGTGAAGAATTTCCTGTACATCCGGGAGGAGGCGGATCCGGATTCCAAGGCAGTCGGCAAGCTGTACAAGGGAGACCGGGCCCTCATCAAGGAGGAGGGCGCCGAGTGGACACGGATCGCATCCGGGAGAGTCAAGGGATATGTCAAAAATGAATACTGCCTTTTCGGGCAGGACGCTCTGGCGTATGCCAGGGAGCACTGTGATATTGTGGCGGAGGCCACGGTGAACGGGTTGCGGATACGCAGCGAGGCGAATCTGGATTCCAAGATTGTCGAGACCATGGTCGAGGGAGACAAGGCGCTGGTTGACGAAGAGACACAGGCTCCCGAGGGCTGGGTGGCAGTGTTTTATGATAAGGAAACCTGCTATGTCAGCGCAGAGTATGTGAAGATAAAGCCGGACACCGGCAAGGCCGTGTCGATGGCGGAGGAGGCGGCAGCCAACGCGCCTGCCTCAAAGCCGAGCGGGCAGACCCCAAGCTCGGGTATCACACAGGGTGACGCATTGGATGCGGACGTCGATGAGGAGACGCTCCTGGCGGCGCTCGTCGAGTGTGAGACCGGAAACTGCGGAGTGAAATGCATGACCGCCGTGGGAGCCGTGGTGGTGAACCGGGTGAGAAGCGGTAACTATCCCAACAACATTCACGATGTGATCTATCAGAGAGGACAGTTTGGGCCGGCATCCAGCGGAAGGCTGGCGCAGCGCCTGAGGATAGGACCCAGCGCGTCGGCGCGCGAAGCGGCGCGGGCGGCACTGTCCGGGCAGGACCCGACAGACGGAGCGCTGTACTTCCGGCTGGCCTCCAGCGGCCACGACGGAGTGGTCATCGGGCCGGTTGTGTTCTATAAGAGATATTAAAATTTTTGGGGACCCTTCGGGGTCCCTCTTGTAATATGGAAGGAAACGTAGTACAATATCAACTAAACGTTAGGAGGAACAGGGTATGACACTGAAGGGACGCAGCTTTTTAAAACTGATGGACTATACTCCGGAGGAGATACGCTATCTGATTGACCTGTCGGCGGAGCTCAAGGAGAAAAAGCATAGAGGCGAGATGCACAACAGCCTGACCGGCAAAAATATCGCGCTGATCTTTGAGAAAACCAGCACCCGGACGCGCTGCTCGTTTGAGGTGGCGGCCCACGACCTCGGGATGCAGGTGACCTATCTGGACCCTGCCAGCTCCCAGATCGGAAGGAAGGAGAGCATCGCGGACACCGCCCGGGTGCTCGGCAGAATGTTTGACGGAATTGAGTACAGGGGCTACGGGCAGGAGATCGTGGAGGAGCTGGCGAAGTACGCCGGGGTTCCGGTGTGGAACGGCCTGACGAACGAGTTCCACCCGACGCAGATGATCGCGGATATGCTGACCGTGCGGGAGCACCTGGGGCGCCTGGAGGGAGTCAAGCTCGTGTACATGGGGGATGCCCGTTATAATATGGGAAATTCCCTGATGGTGGCCTGCGCGAAGCTGGGAA
>CAZNQZ010000386.1:0-2148 GCA_964575245.1 uncultured Lachnobacterium sp.
GGACATCCTCTATTTTACTATATATTTGTAGTAATAATTATGTCATATCCTGTCGGAGAAAGGAGTTTCTTCCCTCCGTACTACGACCTTCACTACCCATCCCTCTGCAATCCCTGCGGTCCGCCCAGCCCTTCGCAGCACAGAAAAAGCAGCCTGGTTTCCCAGACTGCTCTCTAAACAGTAACCATGTCACCCTGTTATCGGCTTACCGCCCTGCTCTTTCACCATGTGGCTGAAATACCCCTTCCGTTCCCGCAATTCCTCCGGCGCGCCGTATTCCACAATCCTCCCCTCATGAAACACAAGCACCAGATCCACATTCTTCGCATAGGACATATTGTGGGTGACCAGAATAACCCCCTTATCTCTCGTGAGCTGATTGATCTTACAGATTAGTTCCTTCTCCGAAACCGGGTCCAGATTGCTTGAGGGCTCGTCCAATATCAGCACCGGACGGTCCCTCATATAGGCTCTTGCAATCGCGAGCTTCTGCGTCTCCCCGCCGGAGAGATGAATGCCGGAATCCGAAAATTCCCCGGTCAATTCCGTGTCTGCCCCGTCCGGCAGGGTTTTCAGCTTCTCCTTAAGCCCGCTGAAGCGGATTGCCTCATCAAGCTTCTCTCTGTCCGCTTCACCATCGACTGGTCTCAGCGCGATATTTTCAGAGACCGAGAGCGCAAACACACAAAAGTCCTGCAAAAGCACGCCAAACAACTGGGATGCGTCCGCGATTTCCCGCTTCGGATGCCGATACTCCACCCTGCCCCTGTCCGGCTCATAGAGGCCCAGCAGCAGCTTGACAAAGGTGGTTTTCCCGGACCCGTTTTCGCCGACAATGGCGATTTTCTGATTCAGCGGCAGCTCGATATGGATATCCTTTAACACCTTATGCTCCCCGTCATAAGAAAAATCCACGTCCGCGAACTTCACACAGGGTTCCGCACTGCTGTGCTCAATTTCCGGGTATTCATGGTCTGGGGTATCTATGACCGCAAAAATATCCTTCATATATCTCGCGTCATCCGCAACATAAGAAAAAAACAAAATCATGTTAGCCAGATAATTCGCGGTCATGGAAAAATTCCCTAACACCATCTCCAGATCGCCTACCGTGATCCTCCCGTTTACAAGCAGCCACACCAACAGCGCCAGATTTCCGGCTCCTATGAACCGCTTAATACTTTTCGTCACGGTGGTACAGAGGTCCGTTTTAACACAAATCCCTTCCTTTTCCCTTCGCTGACGCTCCATGTTCGACCTGTAGCTTTCCGTAAAGAGGTCGGCAATCGGATAGATCTGCTGCTCCCTCTTGTACTGCTTTAAGAAAAACACATTTCTGATATTCTGAAATATCCGATTATACCGGATATCCACCTGGTATCCCTCATATCCCAGCTTACGCCCTACATTCACATGAACCAGGTCAGTGACCGCCCACAAAACTACCATAAGCGAAAAAAGCGGGTGCATATGGAGCATCACTCCGGAAAAAAACACAAAGGTGACAATGGTATCCAAAAGACCAAACAGCAATTTGGAAAAGCTGTAAAAATGTTCGCCGTCATGGTATACCGCGTTGTAGAGCTGGTTCACATATTGCTCCGTGCTGTGATTCTTTAACCCTTTCCTGATACTCTCATTGCAGATGAGCTGCTTATAACAGAATGTGCCCTTAATCTTTTCCCTCAGATTATATTTGTACGTGACCCAATTATTTACAAGATTTAAAAAGAGTCTGACCATATAATAAATGGAAAAACCGAGTATCATATCGCTGAATGACCCCTTAGCATACACGACAAAATCAATCAGATACCGCCAAAACAGCGTTGTAAAAATAAAACCAGCCGATTGAAACAGGGTATGCGCAAGCTTTACCGCAAAATAAGACGGCGAGGCTAAAAAAAGATATTTCGTCATTCTGAGATTGACCGAAAAAGCCTCCAAACGCTTCATGGCTGTCCCTCCAATAATTCCTGGCCCCGCAATTGATACAGCGCCGCATACTGCCTGTTTTGCCGCATCAGCTCCTCATGGCTGCCCGTCCCCAAAACCGTTCCATCCCTGACAAACAGGATATTGTCCGCCCGGTCCAAATATTTTAATTTGTGGGAAATCAATATAATGGTTCTTTTCTGTACCTCTCTC
>CAZNQZ010000387.1:0-2133 GCA_964575245.1 uncultured Lachnobacterium sp.
GAATCCGAGCGCAGCATGAAGCAGTACGGAAGCGCGCCGGCAGTGCAGAATGTGCTGAAGAATCCGGAGGATCCGGCGGCAGTCAGCGCAGCGCAGAAGTACACGGAGCAGTTCTTTGCGACGCTGGACAGCTGGGAGGGTGTGTACACCAGCAACTGGAACACGACCGTTCTGGCACACTCGAACGCGGGAGCCGTCGGCATGACGACGCGGACGGGGGACGCGCTTCCTCCCTATCAGGCGACGATGACGGACTCACCGGGGGGCTTCTTTGACGGCGGAGCCTTCGTCTCACCGGCGTCCGGCCAGCTCATCTTAAACCTGCGCATGGCAATATACGATACGGACGGCAAGACGCCCATCGGACTGGTCGGCGGCGGCCCCTTCGTCTCCGGCCTCGGAGAGATTCTGGATCAGTACGGCGTCGCCGGCTTAAAGGAAGCGCAGTACTATGTGCTGAACTCCGCGGGCTCCTCCTATGTGTTCTGCCCGGACGAGACTCTGGTGGCGCAGCCGATCGAGGACGCGAACCATCTGAAGCTTGTGGAGAAGGCCCTTGCGGGCTCCACGGAGGGGCACCTTACATACAAGGCCGCAAACGGCAAGGAGCATATGCTTATGTACATCGTGATTCCGGAGACAGGCTGGATCATCGCGATGGATGACAACACGGACGAGATCTTTGCGGAGAGCCGCGCGCTGCAGAGGGCGCTGCTGATCATCTGCGCCGTGATCTGCGCGGTCATCGCCGCCTTTCTGTACATGCTTGCCAAGTTCATCACCAAGCCGCTGGAGCTTGTGGAGAACGCCATCGGCGAGCTGGGCAGCCTGAACCTGAAGGAGAAGCAGTATATCCGCAAATATGTGAACGGCAAGGGCGAAGTGGGCAAGATCGCCGCCGCCACCTACAAGATGACGGACAGCCTCTCCGGCATTGTGGGGACGCTGGAGAACTGTGCGAGATCCCTGAGGGACAGTGCGGGCACGATGGGGGAGACCTCCTCCACGCTGGTGGACTGCTCGGTTGACAACATGGCGACGAGCCAGCAGCTCTCGGCGGGTATCTACAACACCAATGAGGCCATCGAGCATGTGAACCAGGAGATCGGGCACATTACGGAGCTTGTGGAGTCTGTGGCTGCGAAGGTCAGGGAGGGCGACCGCAAGAGCGAGAGCCTGATGGTTTCCACCGTGGATATGGTGAATCTCGCACATGAGACGCTGCAGAACACCGAGAAGAAGATCGGCGACACCAAGGAGGACATCGAGATCGGCATGAGCAATCTGCAGTCCCTGTCCAAGATCAACGACATGGCAAACCAGATTCTCGACATTACCAGCCAGACAAACCTGCTCTCCTTAAACGCTTCCATCGAGGCGGCGAGAGCCGGGGAGGCGGGCCGCGGTTTTGCGGTTGTCGCGGACGAGATCGGCAAGCTGGCAGTCAACTCCTCCGAGACCGTCGGGGAGATCCAGAAGATCTGCAAGGAGACCAACCACAACATCGAGAGCATTCAGAAGTGTTTCTCGGATATCATTGAGTTTATGGAGAACGACGTGGTCCAGTACTTCACCCAGATGGCAGCAAAGACCGAGGAATACCACGGCAGCGTGGAGGACATCCGCGTCACCATCGACGAGATCGACAGCGTGTCCGGCACGGTTGCGGCCTCTGTTACGAACATCAGCGATCAGGTGAAGAATATTCACTACGCGTCCACGGACAACGAGAGCGGCATCAAGAATATTGTGGAGAAGGCGGACGTCACGAATTCCATTGTCGAGACCATCAACACCCTGACGGCGGAGAACCAGACGAACACGCAGCAGATCAACGATATCATTGACAGATTTGACAAGTAGAAGAACAGGGGGTTTTTATGATCGAGAGCGGAATGGGATACCTGCCCCCCATGGGCTGGAATTCCTGGAACACCTTTACATGGGACATCAGCGAGGAGCTGGTGAGAAACATCGCGGACATTATCGCACAGAAGGGGTATAAGGATGCCGGATACGAGTATGTCGTGATCGACGACTGCTGGAGCTTAAAGGAGCGGGACGCCCACGGCAGGCTGGTGGCGGACCCGGCCAAATTCCCCAGCGGCATGCGGTCGCTCGCGGACTACATCC
>CAZNQZ010000388.1:0-2133 GCA_964575245.1 uncultured Lachnobacterium sp.
AAAATAGAAAAGGAAAGATTTGACCGCTCCGGTGTATATGCATATACACAGCGCCTACTTGCCTATAATTCCAACAAAATAGAGGGCAGTACACTTACAGAGGAACAGACAGCCTCCCTGTTTGATCATGGCACCCTGCCTAAATCCGATGACTATTACAGGGCGAAGGACGTTGAAGAAATGAATGGCCATTTCCTGATGTTCAATAAAATGCTGGACACCTTGGAGGAGCCATTGACCCAGGAGCTGATAAAGCAATTTCATTATGAGTTGAAATCCGGGGTGTTTGAGGATCGCGCTAACGGATATGCTATCGGTGATTATAAGCGGCGCCCGAATATGATTGGTATGTATCCGACAGCAAGACCAGAGGATGTCGCTCAGGAAATGTATGTATTGATGGATTGGTATGGCAGTCAGCAAATAAGTATCCCTGTATTAGCCGAATTTCACGCGAGATACGAGCGTATTCATCCCTTTCAGGATGGAAATGGCCGGACTGGCAGGCTGATCCTCTTTCGGGAATGCCTGAAAAATCGTATTGATCCAATCGTGATCGAAGATGCAAACAGAGATGGATATCTGGAAGCATTAAAAGAGTACAGGGAAAAAAGGAGCCTTGAAAAACTGGTAGATTTATTTAATAGGGAGCAGCAATTTTATCTGGAGCAGTGCAAATATTTCCAGTAGTATTCTTCATAAAGAGGTAAAAATGTCGTATAAAGGACACTTTATGGAAAACCAAATTGACTTTATCCAAATTGAAAAGGACCACACAGAGCACTGTCAGGAAGCGCAGAGGCTGTGGTTTCCTTTCATCCGCTAAGGCTGCATGAGGAAACCCATCAGACAGACGAGGAGTATACGGATTGCTGGAAAAGGGGTATGGAACCATCATGGGATTTTACATCCATCCTGAGTTTCGCCGCAAAGGACTTGGAAAAGCATTCAGTCGGCACATCGAGGCAGTACTCTACCATGATGGCGCAAGAAAAATGTACGTTTGTCCCGACGCTGTCACTGGAAAACCGTTCTGGGAGACGAATGGTTACAAGGACAGCGGAAAATTTGATCCGGATGACCATAAACCTATCTATATCAAGCGTTTGCCTAAACCAGGGGACTATTTAGGGGGAAAGATATCGTGATTGATGTTACACCTCAAGGCCGGGAATCTGACAGCAGACCCCCGGCCTTTTTTCACGTTTCTATCGCTTATTTCTCCAAACCGTAAGACTGTACCTTCCAGCAATCCTCCTGCTTCACAAGCGAGAGCGCTAAATAGGTGTAGGAATCCTCGGAGCTGTCCATAAACTCCAGCTGTGAGTTCCATGTATTTACCGTACCTGCGGTCGCTTCATCGGGCAGACCCTTAACCGTAAAACCGTCCACCGTACCGGCGCCCTCATAGGTGCTGATCTTCCCTTCCTGCGGGCTGGCCAGAAGGCTCTGCAGCGCGGCGGCATCCCCGCTAAAGTACGCTCCGCCGAAATCCTCGAGCAGCCGCTGCATCTCCCAGACATGGCTCTTGTATAATCCCTCATACTCGCCATCGCTGATCTCTACGCAGGCGGGAACTCCCGCATGGCCCGGATAGTAAACAATATAGGTTCCATCGTCGCAGGTATACACCATCCAGTTATTCTCGTACACAAAATGATCCGCCATGGCAACATGTGCAGTCAGACCGTCGATGATAAAGAAAATGGCTCCCTCATCGTCCCAGCCCATCTCTAACCGGCGGCCCTGCCCGTCAAGGTAAACAAGCTCCCTCCGATACCAGTTGTCCTCTGCGTGGTCCGGCAAGATTACATCAAGATATTCTTCGTTGTCCTCTTCTCCGCTATCGCCAGCCGGATTGCTCCCGCGTTTCCAGTAAACCGCCTCGCCGTACCAATCCATGAGAATATATTCGTTTCCGTCGTCGTTTACATATTTTAATGTAAGCGTTTCCTCCTCTGCGTGAATCTCCTCATAGGGCTCGACCTTTACAGTGATTTCCCCCTGCTTCTCCTCGCACTGTCCGGTTCCGCCAACCCCGATTCCGATATAATAGCGGAATTCTCCGGTCTCTGACAGGATCATCTCGTCGCCATACGATATGCCGGTACCCCACAGTGCCGGGTCCGTCCT
>CAZNQZ010000389.1:0-2129 GCA_964575245.1 uncultured Lachnobacterium sp.
TACCTATATCTTAAAGAGGGTGGTGTTGTAGTTGATTACAATAACTGACGCATGCAAATACGATGGAATTGTTGGGAACAACATAGTATTTGGCGCGCCTGTTTTGGAAAAAAGCGAAATCAGGTTCAAAGGTAATGACAATATTTTGTATTGTGAGGAAGGCGTGACTCTGAACAATTCTATTATTTCTTTTGAAGAAAACAATTCTGTTGTTTATATCGGTAAGAATAACATTTCAATATGTGTTAGGGTATACAACAATACTGTATTTAGGATCGGGCGCAATACATATACGAACAGTCGTTTGACGGCTATTTGCTCTGAAGAAAAACATATATTCCTCGGCGATAATAATCTGATATCATTTGGCGTTTTTTTGAGAAATGCTGACCCTCACCTGATTTACAATTCACAGACGTGCGAACGGATAAATTTCAGCAAATCGATTTTCGTGGGGGATCACGTTTGGCTCGGTCAGTCGGTTCTGTTGCTAAAAGGAACTATGATTGGCTCCGGGAGCATTATAGGGGCAAATTCAGTAGTGAGCGGCAAGAAGATTTCGTCAAATACGTCATGGGCAGGAAATCCGGCAAGACAGGTATCCCGTGAAATCTTTTGGGAGGATTCCTGCGTACATAAATGGACAGCCGTCGATACCGAAAAGTCAAAAATATTTAATGGTGTTCCACATACATATGATCAAGATGAAAACAGTCTCTCTTTTAATGATCTGGATCATAGTCTCAGTGCCGCAGCGACAAGTGGTGATAAATTAGAAATATTACAGCGGATTGGAAAAAATGAGTTCGCCAATAGGTTTGCATGCTCATTTCATGACACTATCAAGTAACTCCTTGCTATAATCACAGATTTCTGCTATACTTTTCAATGGTGTAGGTTTACTCTTACCGATACCATTGATATTTTGAAACAATTGATTTTCATCTCTTGTGAGAGTGAAATGAGGTGACAGACATGAAAGGAATAATTCTTGCGGGCGGAGCCGGGACGCGGCTTTACCCGCTTACGCTGGTTACGAGCAAGCAGCTTTTGCCCGTATATGACAAGCCGATGATCTATTATCCCCTGTCGACGCTTATGCTGGCCGGGATCAGGGATATCTTAATCATCAGCACGCCGGAGGACACGCCAAGGTTTGAGAATCTGCTGGGGGATGGAAGCCAGTTTGGGGTATCTCTGTCGTACTGTGTACAGCCCAGCCCGGACGGGCTGGCGCAGGCGTTTCTTCTGGGTGAGGAATTCATCGGGGAAGATGCGTGCGCCATGATTCTGGGAGACAACATTTTTTATGGCAACGGCTTTGGCCGGATACTTCGGGGCGCTGTCCGGAACGCGGAAAACGAGCGCCGCGCCACGGTGTTCGGCTATTATGTCAACGATCCGGAGCGGTTCGGGGTGGTTGCGTTTGACGGGGAGGGGCGGGTGACGTCCATCGAGGAGAAGCCTTCCAATCCCAAATCCAACTATGCGGTTACCGGGCTCTATTTTTATCCGGCGGGGGCGTCCGCCACGGCGGGCCGGATTGTCCCGTCCGCCCGCGGGGAGCTCGAGATCACATCCATGAACGAGTGCTACCTGAAAGACGGGATTCTCGACGTGCAGCTGCTGGGGCGCGGGTTTGCGTGGCTGGACACCGGCACCATGGACAGCCTTGTGGAGGCGGCGGAGTTCGTGCAGACCATATCCAAGCGGCAGGGGATTACCATTTCCGCGCCGGAGGAGATCGGGTATGTCAACCAGTGGATTGATCAGGAGAAACTAATGGAATCAGCCGCGCACTATGGGAAATCTCCTTACGGAGCTCATCTGATGGCAGTGGCGCAGGGAAAGGTCAGGTATTGATTATGACAGTGATTGTTACCGGAGGCGCAGGGTTTATCGGCGCAAACTTTATTTTTCACATGCTCGGGGCGCACCCGGATTACCGGATTGTCTGTATAGACAAGCTGACCTATGCGGGGAACCTGAGCACGCTGGCGTCTGTGATGGAGCGGCCCAATTTCCGCTTTGTCAGGATGGATATCTGCGACAGGGAGGGAGTTTATCAGCTGTTTGAGGAGGAAAAGCCGGATTTTATCGTGAATTTTGCGGCGGAAAGCCATGTGGAC
>CAZNQZ010000390.1:0-213 GCA_964575245.1 uncultured Lachnobacterium sp.
CGCCGGTGCCACATCCCGATTTTTCTGCGAAAGCTGCACTGCCATATCAAAAAACAGATGAAAAATATCGTCCCCGGAATCCGCGCACAAAATATCGCCGTTCGCCTTCAGATAGTGCACCATCTCCCCGATTCCCAGCGTAACACGGCGCATCTGCGCCGACGCTTCCATAATTGCGCCGACACACATCCCGTCATCCTTCACCATGAGCTG
>CAZNQZ010000390.1:223-2116 GCA_964575245.1 uncultured Lachnobacterium sp.
CTCCCCGAGGTAGCCCTTGACAAGGCTGTTGCTGTTGGCAATTTCCCAGTTTTCCGCGACATGCTGCATTTTGAGCGCCTTAAAGCTCTCCATGCGCGGAAACGCCTGTTCCGTCAGCAGCAGCTCCGTACACTGCACCTTATAATCATTGTAGAGAGTCTCCGCCACATAGTGCAGCAGCTTCGTCTTCCTCTGCAGGGCCGCATACAGGCACAGCTGCTGATGCCTCTGCTCTACGGCAGTCCGAAGAAAAATCGGACGAAAGTTTTCATGCTCATGCAGAATGAGCTGCAAATCCATCGCATTTTTGCACGGAATCACAATGAGCGTACAGTCTTCCTTTGCGACATAATTACAGGAAAACCATTCGCCCTCCATAATCCCTATAATCGCATTGCGCGACATCACGGACTCCGCAAACGAATACTTCCGCACGACAGAGCCCTCCTGTATCAAATACCACTCGATCACCTTTTCTTGGCGCTTGGCAACGGTATCCCCCGCCTGCACCTTAACAATTTTCATACCCTATGCTGCCCCCTTTAACGCGAGATCTGCCTGATTTTTGTCTGCAGCGGACATCAGGCATCCAACTGCCCTACTGTACTTTGAATTTTCTCATACCGCTCTGTGACAGAATTCATCATTTCATCCGGATCACCGGCAGGTTCCCCGCTCCGCAGATCCTCGCACAGCGTTGACACGGCCTCGTACAGGCTGTCAAGCGACAGATTAAGCGCCATCCCCTTCAGCGTATGCGCGTACTCAAACGCCTTCTTGTAATCCCGCTCCGCGATCGAGCGCCCCAGTGCGCCCATGCTCTCCTCCGAGAGAAACATCTTTAGGAATTTGACCACCCGATCCTCCTTGATGAGCCGCGCCATTACCTTCTGATAGTCTCCTCCAAATTCCTGATAGCATTCCTGTAAAGTCATAGCAGTCTCCTCTCTTTCAGGCATATCGCTTTGTAATTCAATAGATCTTTTCTATTATACAATATCCGCAGCGGTTTTTCAATCCACACATTTCCATCCGGTCAAAAGTTTCGTAACAGTTCAGCCTGCAGCTTCACTGTTACGGAATCCGCCCCATCCAAAGTTTGCCTGCGGCAAAGGGGCGGATTCTTGGCTGTTGCACTTTACTGGCTGCTAACTGCGCAGCAGGTGCGCAGTTGCAGGCTGAACTGTTACAAAGTTTCGTTACTATCCACGGCCCATAGGTCGCTCATAGTAACAAAGTTTCAGTTTTCCAGCTCACCCTTATGTCTCAGAAAATCCAGAAAGCCTGACAGTCCCCTCGTCACATCGCGATAGGTCGCCTCAAAATCTCCGGTAAACCATGGATCGGCCACATCCCGCGCGCGTACCGCGCTATCCCCCGCAGAAGCACGACCGTCTCCTCCCTCCGCAAACTCCAGCAGCTTATAGATCTTCCCCAGGCTGTCACTGCCTCCGGCGATCCTCGTCATTCCCCGGATATTCTCTCTGTCCATCCCGATCAGATAGTCGTAATACACGTAATCGTCTCTGGTCATCTGCCGGGCCCGGTGCGCAATCAGAGGAATCCCCTCCTGCTGCAGTTTCCGCACCGTTCCGTGGTGCGGCGGATTGCCGATTTCATCCCTGGTGGTCGCCGCCGAATCAATTTCAAAACGGTCCGCCACGCCCAGCCGTTCAACCATGTCGGCAAACACGCTCTGACACATGGTGGAGCGGCAAATATTGCCGTGGCAGACAAATAATATTTTTATCATATCTTTTATATCCCTTCATAAGCCTTCAAACCTTGATTTTTCAAGCTTTCCGGCGCCTTTTTCATTTTTGGTTTTTTCCCTTAATCTGCGCAATTCGTTGTAAATCTACGCAAATTCATGGGCAAATGGTGTAGTAATTG
>CAZNQZ010000391.1:0-2113 GCA_964575245.1 uncultured Lachnobacterium sp.
AGGCTGCCGCCGCATACAGGCACTTCTCACACCAGTAGCTGTCAATGGTTTTTTTCGAGAAACACAGCTTCAGCTTTCGTTCAATAATCCTTCGTTTCCGTCCCCTTGGGGAAATTGTATGGATAAACCGTTCCACCGGCTTTTTGCTCATCAGAGACCGGACGATATCCAGCCGGTCATCGTTGACAAGAACATTTGCAAGGTGCATATGCGCAATCCCGTAATACCGGATCATGGTAAACAGGATAACCCCGTTCTGGATAAGAAAGCCCATCATACTGTTGTAAACCACCTCGATGCTTGGCATAATGTATGCCATTCCGTACCGGAACGCAATCGATGCAACAATCCCAATTAAGGCCAGGTTTTCCAGCCGCCTGAACTTAATCCTCTCGTAATTCATCTGCTCAATCTTTTGGTTAATGTCTGAATTCATGAGCAGCATTGCCTCATCAAACGTAGAATTATTATACTTATCCAAGGTGTCACCGCCGTTTGCAATGTTGTAACAGATCATGGCAAGCGTCTGCACCTGTTTGAACGGCACCTTTTCATAATACTCCGTCAATGCCTCCTCCGGGTCGGCTGCGGTAAGCACACTCTTTAAATCCTCGATGATCGGGGCAATGCGGTTCCCGTATTTTGCATTCTCTAAGGCAACCAGAACATCGGAATTTCCCTTTTTGTACTCGATGCGGATGGACGCGACCGCGTTTTTAAGCTCCCGGTAAACCCTGAGGGTTGTGGCTTCGATGGAACGCTCGATCGAGGTCTGCACATAAATATAGGCGAATACGGTACAGAGCAGAACGGATACAATGTCGTCAAAGATCAGGCAGCTTGCGGCCATTGTCCCCATGACCATGGCAAACAGCCTCAGCGTAAACCGCGCTGCGCCTGCCTGAATTTCCCCCTTCGTATAAACCGACAGCATGGACAGGCGTTTTGTCAGCCGGATGATATATCTCCTTGACAGCCTGCGGATAACCTTATGGTTGACGAAAATACGATACATGTTCCGATAGCGCAGGCTGGCGAGAAGACGCCTGTCACGCTCCCTGTCATGGATCTTGCTTATCCTCTCCATCACATTCCCCCCTTTAAGCAAAAGCAAAGTCACCGAAAATGGAGTCAAGGAAATCATGCGCATCCGACTGGCTATACACAAGGCGGTCAATGATATTGTCATACGCTTTTACATTACCCATTCCCTGATATCCGCCAATGCTCTTTCTGTCCCAGTAATAGGAGATAAACTGCTCAAATCCCCTCTTCTCCGCCGCGGGGAGCGCCGCATAAATCCGCTGATACAGATAATCGCTGAAACGGTCCCCGATCACATACTCCTTCCTGTTAATGTCAAAATAAAGAACATCATGACATTCAAAGGAAATCCGGTCTGTCTGGCGGTAGTAATACTCCTTTTGCAGCTCATACAGGCTCTTCTGCGGGTCCTGTGGATTAAATTCCGGATACGGAACGCCCTCCTCAAACTGATAGATTTCCGTAATGCGCTTTACAAACCTCAGCCCCTCTTCAAACCCCAGATGGATGTTGAGCTTCAGGCAGTCCGTCACCTGCTTTTCTGCTGTCTGCATGTTGGAGAATCCTCCGGCATTTACCAGCGAGTTGCGCAGGGTAAGCACTAAGTCCTTGCCGGTGTTCGCATGATGGGAAAAAATTGTCATCAGCGATCCCGTCATTGCCAGCTGAATCATACGCGCGGCAACCGGATCCGTGGCTACCTCGCCGATTACCGTAACGGTCGCATCCGACTTTTTAAAGGCGTCCTGCAGCTCCTCCATCGTGATATGCTCCGTCTCCTGTACGGAATAGATATTTCGGTTCGGGTAGGTTTCGCGCAGATACAATTCGGGCGCGGCTTCCAGCACGCGGATATTCCAATCCGCCGGAAGATAACCCATAATCGCCTTCATGAGCGTAGTCTTGCCGCTTCCCTGCCGCCCTGTTACCGCAATCGTGATCTGCGCCATCATCAGATATTCAATCAGTTTCGCGACGATTTCCGAGTTTTTATATTCTTTCTTTATAATAAGCTCCTCGGGGGATTTGATATCCAACGAAAACTTTCGCACAAATACCCCCCAGGACT
>CAZNQZ010000392.1:0-2106 GCA_964575245.1 uncultured Lachnobacterium sp.
GTTGATCACTGTTCTGTTAGCAGACAAGATGCATCAGCATCAATACATCAGAAGTGTAAAGCCCTTAATCGCATAGGGCTTACCACCAGTAAAAAGAAAGATATCTTTTCTTTCTATAAGTGCGCCCATTTTTAAAATACATTTCCATTGCCTGCCACTCTTACCCTTCTGTCAGTTTCCCTCCGGTGATACACCCATCGTTCAAGTCAAAATAGTCTGATAAAATCGTTAATTTTCAGGTAACTTTCAGGGTGTTTCGCAATTACCTAATAGTTATAGAAACACTTTGATTCTGCATCACAAATGCCATATACTCATACCATCACCTCCATCCTATCTTTTATACCAGCCTTGACCTTTTACATTTAATAATATCATATTTCTAGGTTAATTTCCATATATTTCCCGATATTTTTATGTCATTTTATTCGGTTAAATCTGCACTTTTATAAGAAAATTGTCAGTTTATGGAATTTTATTAATGTTTTGTCCTTTTAGATATATCCGATCATCGTTTCCTCAGAGCCTCCGGCGCGGGGAAAACTTTCATCAGCGTTCCCCAAGACCCCACCCTCTTCCTCTTTTTTCTCTCAATCTCTCTCAATCCCTTGATCCCAACTCTCACTCTCGGTAGGATACAGGCGCTTTCCCGCTCAATTGATCCGGTTTTCGACCTTATAACGATGTTTATTTCTTTCTGAAGGGCTTGTAAAAATCGAATAAAGGGACGATAAAATATTAAAACCGTTTGAGAAATACCAATACAGTTCAGGGAGGAAGGAACATGGATGTAAACGCTTTGAACAGTACAAGAAATACGATTGCGGCGGAGCCGCCCATGGACAGGGCCATCCGGCCTGTGGAGGAGAAATCCGCACCGGAAATTTTGCCGCGTGAGGAGAAGGCCTGCACGCTGCACATTTCCGATGAAGGATACCGCAGATGGGAGCTGGCACGGCAGGAAACCGGCGTGCAGGCGCAGCAGGAATCGACCGCCGGAACCCTGCCAAAGAATGGGGCTGCCGCGGCTGGAGCAAAGGAGACTGTGGCTGCCGCAGCGGGAACGGAGGAGAATGCTGAGCCAGAGCCAGATCGGATGGCAAAGCTCTCACAGTTTATCGAAACGCGCAGATATCTTCTCTCCCATCTGAAACCGATCGCGAGCAAGGAGACAGACGACGAGAAGGTAGCCGCGATGGAGCAGCTCCGCCAGCTTGAGGAGGAGCAGGAGGCCCAATACCGCAGGCAGGAGGCCGAAGCGCAGGCGCTTGCAAAAAAGAGCTCAAAATCGCGAAACACTCTTGAAAAGGGGATGCGCGAGCTGACGATCATGCTGGAATCGGCAAAACCTCTGGATGAGGCTGAAAGGGAAAAGGACGAAGGCGCAGAGCGCGAAGAAAAGCAGCAGGACGCAGCACCCGGGCAGGAGAACCGACAGTAGGTCACAGCAACGGAAAAAAACGATAAAAAAACGTCCAGGATACCAGAGAAGCCATGCAGGGAATTGGCCGATGGATTATGAGGCACGCATCGCGGGCGGAGGAGGCGATGGATGCCACGATCGGACATATCTATGAGAAAGCATGGTCGAATTTCTCTTATGCAAGAGACCTGGACGGCTTGCTTTTAGGCAGCCTTGAGCGTCTGTCCCATATGTTGACGCAGCCGGACGTCTCTGAGGAAGACAAGAATGCCGCCGTCGATGCGTATATTATGGATGGAAGGAAGGATCTGAAAGAAATCTATAGCAATATGGGCTTTGGATTGGAGCGGCTGAAAACTTTAAGAACGCTTAATATCGGACGGCTGGCGAACCAGAACATGGTCTATGCGGACCGCGCGCAGGAAGACATCCATGCTCTGGCGGATGAGACCGCGCTGGAGGAGCTGTATCAGGACAGCTTCCAAAAACTGGAGGACAACCATTTTGAGGAGCTGGCGGAGCGCATCAAAGCGCTGCAGGAGGCGGAGCAGAATCCAGAAACAGAACAGGCGCAAAAAGAAGCTCAGGGGGCGCAGCAAGCGACGGAAGCAGCAGAGGAAAAAGAGCGCAGGGAGAAAGAAGAAATTTTGCCAAATTGAATGCAATTTTGCCAGAAACGGATT
>CAZNQZ010000393.1:0-2091 GCA_964575245.1 uncultured Lachnobacterium sp.
ATTGCAACATTTTTTATCTAGTTTTTTGTAAATTTTATAGGGATTTTTGCTACGCTCCATGTTCTAACGCTGGCCTTTGCATATTCAATCAAATATAAATCAACTCGTTGTTTACAACTTGAAAATATTCCAAAAATATCAACATAAATACTGCATCTAATACTCATCATCGCTCCACAGGAAAAATCATGATTAAAAACTACTTGGCGTATACCTGACAGTAACAATAATGACCATTTTCCCGGCTTCGTCAATACGATATACAATCGTAAAATTCTTTACAAAAAGCTGACGATACCCCCGATTGGCGAAAGCGCCTGTTCTTCTGACAGCGCCCCGATAAGGCATCTCATCCAGACTCAAAATTGCATCTTCTAAAGCTTCTGCCATCTTCTCTGCCGTACCTGTTTCCTTAAAATCATCTGCGATATGATGGTAAATATCATCAAGGTCACTGGATGCTCTCTGCATCAACTTTATCGTATATTTAGCCAAAATGCTTCCTCCTAAGTGATGCTAATGTATCTTTTGCATCAAGTAAAACACCTGTTGCTTCGTATTCTTCCTCAGCTTCTGAAATTGCATTGTCTATAAACTGTGTTTCCACTATCTGTTCATATGTCTCTATACTCATCACAACTAAATCTCCATATCCATTCTTTGTGATAAAAATGGGTTCCTTTACTGCGTGGCAAGCATCTGAAATATCATTTGTATTTCTTAAATCAGTAATTGGTCTAATCTGTGGCATACGCGCACCTCCCTTCTTTGTACATTATCATAGCATTATTACGTACATTTTGCAACAAGCATATACTATCCATAAATTTTTGATTCCAATCGAGCAGGGGAGATTCTTCGCCCCTGCTCGCCGCGCGGCCCGCATCCGGCATTGCCGGAAATATTCCTTTTGCGGGCCTGCGCATATAAAAGTGCATGGTCCGTATATAACGCTTACAGGCCATGCACTCCTCTACTGCTTATTTCTACTATCTGATTTTTATTCCTCTACCGTAACCGCTATCTTCGCTTTCCGACCGTTTACCGCAATGACATAGATCGTGCAGCTCCCGGCTCCCTTTGCGCTCACCTTCCCGTTCTTACCCACTGTCGCCACCTTGTCATTGCTGCTCTTATAGCGGAGTGCTCTCGCGTGCCCGACGGGGAGCGGTTCTTTATCCGCATCGTACAGATCCAAACCGGCCCGGAGGGTGACGGATTCTCCGGTTTTCAGCGTATAAGCGTCCTTTTTTGCCCTGACGGCCTTTGCGTTGGTGTATTTTGCATGGTCCTTTCCCGCCACATGGAACATCATGGTCTTTGCCAGAATGTGCTTTTTCCCGTCCCTCCACTGGTATGCCTCGATGTAGAGCTTGTAATTCTTTTTCGTGTCCAGCTTTTTGCCGTTGATCTGTTTGACCGTGATGGTTGTCTGTTTTCCACTGATCACCTGATTCAGCGACCGCGCGTCAAATTCCTTCCCGCAATACTGCACGTAGACGTGATAGCCGTCCGCGCCTGTGACACCCCCCCAAGATACCTGCAGCTTCTTTCCGCTCTGTACTGCCTTCACGCCGGAAAGCAGCTCTACGTTCCTCTGTCTCTTTTTCGACGCGGAAACCACAGGCGTGGGCTCCGGATCGGGCGTCGGCGTCGGGGTTGGCGTTGGTTCCGGATCGGGCGTTGGCGTCGGCTCCGGATCGGGCGTTGGCGTTGGCGTCGGATCGGGCGTCGGCGTCGGGGTTGGCGTCGGGGTTGGTGTTGGTGTCGGATCGGGCGTCGGCGTCGGATCGGGCGTTGGCGTCGGATCGGGCGTTGGCGTCGGCCCGACAGCGCCGCCCTCCTCCTGATAGACAATCGCATAGGCGGAAAACCGGTCCGTCTCTATGGTGATTGTGTCGGCATTCTCATCCTTATCCTCCAGCACCTCCGCCTCGCCGTTATGCACGCGGACGACGGCAAAGGTTCTCTCCTTTCCTGCAGTTCCTTTCAGGCTGTCCGGCACGTCGATCACGATGGTGATCTTTCGCGCCGTCTCCGATATGGCGCTGCGGCTCTCCCCGACGACCTTGAACAGGCTGACGTCGCGAT
>CAZNQZ010000394.1:0-2086 GCA_964575245.1 uncultured Lachnobacterium sp.
AATAGCTGTACGGTCGAAAAACTCATTTCTCTTTAGGTCATATTTTAAAGGCATATGGCAGTTTTGTCAAGAGTAAAAATTTTTCATCTTAGACGGCATGAGCGGCTCCAGAATGGATGTTCTGTATCTTCATCCCTATTGATAAGCTGTGGCAGTTCTGTCAGCAGAAGCCTCTGCCGTAAACCCGATGGAAATACTGCCCTTTACATTTTCCAAAGCTCCGTCGGCGGCCCGGACAAAGAGCCGGTAGGTTCCGTCCTTTACCGGGGGTTTTACTGTAAAGCTTGCAGTGCATTCCAATGCCTCGCCCTTTTGACGTAAATTCTTAACGGAATAATAGGTTGTGTTTAAACGGGTATCTCCGGGCCTGGCAAAGCCGACCTGCAAGCCATTTCCGGTCTCTGCCGACACTTGATACCAAATTCTGTCTCCATCGGACAATGAATATTCCCCGAGCCAGAGGATCTCTTTGTCCGCCATGGTTTCCGCATGGACGGGAATCACCTGGGGATGCCATATTCTGCCCCCGGCTGCCTGCTGCCCATGGTTATCGCTCTCATCATCGTCATCCCTCATATCCTCCAACTCGTCAAATTCCTCGTCCCGGTCCAGTTTGTCAAACAGCATGGATTGAAACGACCAGTTCTCATCCTCCAGCGCCCGGTCCAGCCAGCGCTCCAGCTCTGCCTTGTCCATGTAATCCGTCAAAATGGAGAAGAAAGCAATTTCCCCGTCGGCATATGCCTTTTTGGCATAGCTGGCAAACAGGGAAGAGCTTGTGTCGAGGCCGCGCAGGGCGGCGGAGAAGTAGACAAGGTCGTCATTCCCATAGAGTTTTTTGAGCCAATTCTTTTGCTCTCGTTTATTCAGGTGGGAAAAGGCAATTTCAAACAGCGGTAGACTATCTGCCTCATAATACCGTTCTGCCTGTTTGACATAGTTTTTGCTGCCGGAGGGTTGTTTTGCTGCGGCGATTGGCCTAACGCCAGTGAAAGCGGCTCCAAGCATCACAAGCAGAGTCAATGCTGCGGTCAGTATTCGTATGGCGATGGATTTCTTCCTGTAATTCATAATTGCACCTAACCTTTCTCTCAGCAGTTGTTTATTTTCGCTTAAGGTGACAGCTCCGGGATTTCCCTTGTATTTCCCGACTGCCGCCATAGCGTCAAGCAATGTTTTTCCGTAGTCCGGCGCGCTGTCCCAGCCCGTTTTGGCAAGTATCGCCTCGTCGCAGGAAAATTCACAGGCTTTGGCGATTTCCCGGCTCATCAGATATACAAAGGGGTTAAACCAATGCAGGCAGACTGCAGTCTGTACCAGCCATTTGTAAAAGATATCCCGCCGTCTGTAATGCGTTAATTCATGCAGCGCGATATAGCGGAAATTCTTTTCCGGAATGTCCGCATTGGGCAGCACGATACACGGATGAAAAAAGCCAATCAGAAGCGGCGAGGAAATCAAGGGGTTGACGCAAAGGTCTATCGGCCTTTTACAGCCGCACTGTTCCGCCATTTTGGAAAGGGCATCTAAGATTTCCGTATCCGAAACCGGGGTTGCTCCGGCATGGATATACCGCATATAGCCCTGATAAACGGTAATTTTTCGTATGAAAAGTATCAGCGCGATCACCAGCCAAAGCAGCCAGACATGCTCTGTCAGCACTGCAGCAATATTTTGAAACGAAGGGGCAGTTGTCAAAGCCTCTGTGGGATTTTTCGCGCTTTCGCTGTTCGGCTCTAAGTCTGTCGTAAGGGCTGGGCTGGTTTCCGTTATGCTCAGGGGAGATTGCTGTTGCAGCAGGGGTAAATTCATTTTGGGCCCCAGGGGGATCAGAAGCCGCAAAACGACTGCGATCCAAATATAATATTGCCACTGCCGGCTGAGCCTGTCCTTTAAAAAGCATTTTGCCAGGAGCAGGACAAGGGTTAGCAAGCCGCCGGAGATGGATATGGACAGGAAAATTTTAAATATTGCGTTCAATGCGCATCCCTCCCTTTCTCCAGCAGCCGTTTCAATTCCTCATATTCCGCATCTGTCAGCAGGTCGCCCTGAATCAGATTTGTGACCAGACCTCTGGCGCTCCCCT